>NZ_QQPQ01000005.1 GCF_003346715.1 Oceanispirochaeta sp. M1 | reverse complement strand
CCTTTAAGGGAGCTGAAGGAATCTCGAAGAATACGAGTTTGATAGGCTGGCGGTCTAAGTGTGGAAACATATTGAGCCGACCAGTACTAATTTTCCGTGAGGCTTGACCATATTATTATTTATCTCTACGTAATTTATATAGATTACAACATGAAAGTGTTGTGGTTTGTAGGAGATAGTTCTTATGAATTATCCCTGCAATCTGGTGATTTTAGCATTGAGGTTATACCCGTTCCCATCCCGAACACGGAAGTCAAGCTCAATCGCGCCGATGGTACTGCCAAGGTGGGAGAGTAGGTCGTCGCCAGTTTAATTAAAGCCCCAGTCTTCGGACTGGGGCTTTTTTCTTTTATAAGTTTAAATCTATTAGAAAAGCAGTTAACGTTGGAAAATCTTCTTCTGATATTTAGTTTTTATACTTCAAAATGACAAATTATGAATATTTCTGAGCTTTGTAGTAATTATTCCACATAAATCCTGAATATTTACAATGGCTAGCCCTGAGAGAGGAGTGTTATTATTTCTCAAAATACCAATGGAGAATTAAATGACATCAAGAGAGCGCGTCCTCGCTGCCATAAACCATAAAGAACCCGATAGAGTCCCGATAGATCTTGGTGCAACACCAAGTTCAGGAATCTCTGCTATTGCTCATGCCAGACTTATTCAAACTCTGGGCTGGGATGAAAAGACACTTATTTATGATGTTGTTCAGCAGCTGGCACAACCAGGTGACAGGCTGATAGACAGGCTGGGTGTTGATGTTCTTGATATTGGAAGAGTTTTCAATGAGAAAGATTCTGACTGGACCAAAATTAAATTAAACGATAAATATGATGCATATAATCCTGCCTGGTTTAAGCCCGAGGCCAACGGAAAAGGGGGTTGGGTAAATTACCATAAAGATGGAACTCCCATCGCTGCAATGCCCGAAGGGGCTACATTCTATGATCAAACCCATTTCCCCTGGGTTGACGGCTATCCGGAAGGCCGTAAAGCCATGGAGGAGTGCATTGATGAGGCCATGGATAAAGTTCTGTGGTCAAACATGGTACATAGTCCCTGGGATCATGCTGCAGAGCCTGATTTCTGGGGTCAGCTAAGGAAGAGGACCCTGAAACTCAGGGAGGAGAGTGACAAGGCGCTGTTGGTTGTCTGCGGCTGTAATCTCTTTGAATGGGGAACCTTTCTCAGAAGGATGGATAATTTCCTTATGGATCTGTATATAGATAAGGAAAATGTCGCAATACTGATGGAACTCCTGATGGAGAGACATATGAAAACCCTTGAAAAGGTTTGTGATTCGGTGGGGGATATTGTTGATGTGCTCAGGTTCGGTGATGACCTGGGAATGGATTCCGGACCATTTATGGGACTGGATGTGTATACCGATCTTTTTCATGAACACCGGAAAAAATTGTGTTCATATGTTCACAACAACAGTTCAATGAAAACATTCCTTCACAGCTGCGGTTCAATCTATCAGTTTATTCCTTCTCTTATTGATGAAGGAATCGATATTATAAATCCTCTGCAGACAAATTGTCTCGATATGGAACCTGAAAAGGTTAAAGGTGAGTTTGGGATTGATATATGTTTCTGGGGTGGCGGAATGGATCCCAGAGTCATACTGAATACCGGAACTCCTGCTCAGGTTAAAGATGAAGTGAAACGGCGTCTTGATATACTTAATCCAGGCGGCGGTTTTGTGTTTAATAATATTCATAATATTATGCCCGATGTTTCAGCTGAAAATATTATTGCTCTGTTCGATGCGGTCCAGGAATATAAGTAAGCTTAAATCCCTATCCCGGTAACACTGTGGTAGTATAAAAGTTGTTATTTTTCCCGGAGGCAGTAACTGAAAAATACAACACCCCTTATTCTTATTGGAAACAGTATAGAATCTACCTCTATACCAAGACCTGAGCATCAGGAGGATTATCCTCTGGATGATTCCAGGCATTGGTATGACCTGGAGCATATGCACTGGCAGGTCAAAAAACTTCCCATGCCGGAAAGTGCAATGGATGGTCCTGAAGGAAAGAGGGTTATCTGCAATATTCCCATGAAACACCCCTATATGGACAAATTCAGATTCGGCCTGGAACAGGTGGCTGCAATAAATGATATTGAGCTTGAAATTATTGATACAGAGCGGGATTACAATGCTCAGGTGGATTATGCAAATATCGTTATTGATAGAAAGCCTGATCTGACAATTCATCTCATGCCGGAGTTCAGCCATGTTAAGGGTTTATATCAGAAGATATACTCTGCAGGTATCCCCATTATCTGCAGCAACCTGATGCCGGCACAGGAGGATCTCCCTTATATCCTATCCTGGACGGGTCCTCATGACTGGGAGATGTCCAGAGAACTGGCTCGTCATTTTGCCAGCTATATGAACTTTGAGGGTGGTTATACGCTCATTCAGCATCTTGAGGGAACATCCTGCAATGTAGCCAGAACCTGGGGTGTTATTTCTGAACTCAAGAGGATCGCTCCCCGTATGCGCTGCCTGGATTATTGTTCAACCGAGATGAATCAGCAGCTTTCTGAGAAGGCTGTGGAGATCTGGTTGAAAAAATATGGAAAGGAGCTGAAAGGGATCGTCTCTGCAGACAGTCTGATTGTTCAGAATGGGATTAACAGGGCCCTTTCCAGGATGAAGAGAGCTGATATTATCTGTGTCTCTCACTGGAGTCCTCCGGAAGCTCTTAATTTAATAAAGCATGACAAGCTTATGGCAACTACCTATCAGTCGGGTATTATTGACGGAACATTGTCCATGCAGACAGCAGTTGACTGGTTCAACGGTTTTGAGATCCCCCCAGTCTGTTTTATGCCTGTACATGTTATTACAAGGGATGATGTTGAACAGTTTCTTACCAAGAGGAATGAGTTACCCATTATTGATTATGATCCTTTTACGGTTTCACTGAAACTGGGGGACAGCCCGGGTATTGAATCCTATTTTCAGGATCTGATCAGAAAGTTTCAGGAATGCAGTCTCATCACAGCCGAATACTGCAGCGGTGTAGCTATTGAAATTCTATCCCGCTTTATTGCAGTAAGTGCAGAAAAGGGGATAAATAACCGAAGCCTGACAGGGTGTAATAATCCCGCCATGCTGACAAAACAGATTCTTCATCAGAAGAGTTTTGATAGGACTATGGATTGGCTGGAGAAGATTGCCCTAAAATATTGTGATCTTATCAAGACCGAACTTCCCTCAAAGATCTCCATTGAACAGATTGTTGAATATGTAAGGCATAACTCGATGAAACCGCTGTCTCTTAAAACATTGTCTTTTCAATTTAACCTTTCCGCGGCATATCTGGGGCAGCTTTACAAAAAGGAGACTGGAGATAATTTTTCAAGTCATCTTAATGTTATCAGAGTGGAGCAGGCTAAAATTCTCCTTCGTAATCCTCTTCTTAAAGAGTATGAAATAGCTAAAGAAGTGGGATATTCAGACTCCAGTTATTTCTTCAGAATCTTCAAAAAACAGACAGGAATGAATCCGTCTGAGTATCGTGAAAAGTTTCATTTGAGTTGAATTCCATAATTTTTCAACAGTAATTGCAAAAAATTACAATTTCTCTCCCTTCTCAGGGGTGATATCCTGAATTTCAGATCAAGGAGAGAATAAGTAAAATGACATCGAAAGAAAGAGTCGCAGCAGCATTTAATAAAGACCCCCGTCTGGACCGGATACCAAGATGGTTGGGAATGTCTGATGAGTTCAATTTGAAAATTCAAAATCATCTGGTAATGGATGAAGAAGCTGTTCGACGTCATGTACGGGATGACTTCAGAGTCGTCCGTGCTGTATTTACGGGATCTCAGGAGGATATGATGCCGGGTGCTACATGGCGCAGTCCTTTCGGTGTCGAAAGAAAGGGTATCGGATTCGGGATGCCTCTTTCTCATCCCCTTCAGGGAATATCGAGTATAGAAGAAGTCGAAGCTCATGTCTGGCCGGATTGTGATGTTGTTGACACTTCGGGGTTAAGAGACAATATCTTAAAATATGAGGGTGAATATGCAATTATGGGAGGAGACTGGTCTCCATTCTGGCATGATGCTATTGATCTCATCGGACATGAAGAGCTCTACTATCTGATGTTTGACTATCCGGAAGTTGCAAAACTTCTGTTTGAAAGAATTACTGATTACTATATTGAGAGCAGCAGGAAGAGTTTTGAAGAGGCTGCTGATCTGATGGATATCTTTTTTATCGGAAATGATCTGGGGAGTCAGTCCGGTCCTCTTATGGGTATCGAACAGTTTTCTGACTTTCTCTTACCCTCCATTAAACGTATGGTTGATCTGGGACATGAATACGGTCTCAAGGTGATGCTCCACTGCTGCGGAGGCTATCGCCCTCTCATCCCTTCACTCATAGAAATAGGAATGGACGGACTTCATGCCCTGCAGCCTGACTGTCACGGTATGGACCCGGCGGGTCTCAAAAGAGATTTTGGTTCTCATATTGTCCTTAACGGAGCCATTGATTCTCATCATATTCTTATCAGCGGGGAGACAGCGGAACTGGTGAAGAGTAGATCCATGGATGTTCTGAAAATTATGGGAAAAGGTGGTTCATATATCGCCGGAGCCAGTCATGACACTATTTTAGAAGAAACTCCGGTTGAAAATGTACTGGCAATGTTCAAGGCGGTTGATGAGTATGAATATCTTTGAAAAATACCCGCAATTTTCGAAATTATTCCAGTTCTATGCATAATTTGTCCTGTTGCGGGTGTTCTAAAACGGATTTAATCTGAATTAAAGATGAATGGAAAAGAACAATTATTCATTTATTTTTACAATTTTGTAGATTCGTCTGAAAGGGCGGAGATTTTTTAAAAGTTACTAAAGGAGTATGAGTTATGAAGAGAATCTTTACAATGTTACTGATGACTGTTCTTATGGCAGGGTCTGTATTTGCTGCAGGACAGCAGGAAGCAGCTGCCCCGGCCAGCGATGCTGATGCCAAGGCTAATCTTGAGGCATCAAAAGCAATTGATATTTCTGATGTACGTGGAAGCGATGGACAGCTTTTACTGATTTATGGTGATACAAGACCCGTTCCTGCAAAACCCGCTGATCAGGAAGCACTTGATATGTGGAAACTGGAATATGCCGGTCGTCAGACTAAAAAAGTTGATATGATTCCCTCTGCTGGAACCGGTGTTATCGGAAAGAAAATCATCATGATAATGCAGTCTGAGCATCCTTACTGGACAGCCGTAGCTAACGGTTCCAGAATTGCATGTGAAGCTTATATGGCTGAGTTCGAAATGTGGAATCCTAATGGTGACCTTAATCAGCAGAATCAGTATGTAGATAGAGCAATTGCAGAAAAAGCGGATATCGTTCTTCTGGCTTCTCTTGATGCCAAAGCCAGTGTTCAGCAGTTCAAAAAACTCTATGATGCAGGAATCCCCGCAATTGCATACAATATGATTCCCAATGATGACGCTATGAGATATGTACTTGCAATCACTGCACCCGATGACTTCGGCCAGTTTAAAATGCTTGCTGAGCACATGGCTAAAGATGTCGGTGGAAAAGGTGGTGTAGGTTACATCACACATATCCCCGGTGGATCTCCTTATTACGCAAGAACAACCAATGTTGTTGAGTACTACAAAAAGAACTATCCTGACATGAAAACTCTGGATATCCAGTCTCCCGGATTTGATGCTCCCAAGACAAAACAGGTTGTTGCTGACTGGGTAACCAGATTTGGTGATGAACTGACTTGTATCGTAGTTTCTGATGACTCTGCACAGGGTCTCGGTGTATCTCAGGCTCTGGAAGAAGCTGGTAGAAGTGATGTTTATGTAATCGCCGCCGGAAACTCTAAAGTAGGTATGGACCTTGTTAAAGCCGGTAAAATTGATGCAATCACATTTCAGTCTGCTGAAGCTGACGGTGCTGTTCCCATCAAGGTTGCTGCTGACTACTTCAATGGTGTAGATCTTGGTTCCAATGCAGCATTCTATCTGCCCCAGGCTGTTATCACTCCTGAAAACGTAGACAGTTTCATGCCTGCACAGTGGTAATCTAATAGATAAACCGTTTTAGAATTATTTTAAAATATAATAAACCGGACATTCCCGAGAGGGGCCTTATGGTCCTTCGAGGGAAATTACCAAGGCTTAAAACAGCTTTGGTAGTTTTTTGTCCTTTGATTCACATCCTTCCGGGGATGTGAACCAAAAGTTTTAATTAGGAGAATATAAAGTGGGTGAATCGGCAATTGCATTGCAGATGAATGAGGTAAGTAAGCAGTTTCCCGGGACTCTGGCTGTTAACAAAGTCAGTTTTGAAGTCCGAGCAGGGGAAGTTCATGCTCTCATGGGTGAAAACGGAGCCGGTAAATCAACATTGATGAAAATACTTGCCGGATCTTATGCAGATTACACCGGTGAGATTCTTATCGATGGCAAACCTGTCAAACTGCATAATCCCCATCAGGCTAAAGCCGAGGGTGTGGGAATGGTTTATCAGGAGCTCAGTATCGCATATAACAGATCTGTTGAAGAAAACATGTTTGCCGGTAAAATCCCGACAAAAGGGCTCTTCGTTGATCATGAAACACTCCGGAAACAGGCCCTGACCTCTCTGGCCAGTGTTAATCTGGACGATAGAATTGATCCGGGTATAGAAATGAAAAACATTTCACAGCATGAGTCACAGCTGATTGAAATGGCTAAGGTTCTTAATGACAAACCAAAAATTCTTGTTATGGACGAACCGACATCTGCACTTTCCAGTAAAGAAGTACAGATGCTTTTTGATATTATTAGAGATATAAAGAAACAGGGTGTGGCTATTGTCTATATCTCTCACCACCTCCCTGAAATCTTTGAAGTGGCCGACAGGGTTACTGTTCTGCGGGATGGAAAAAAAATAGATACCTGCAATATTAAAGATGTTGATAATAAAACTGTCGTCGAAATGATGATCGGTGAAAAAATAGATGATTTTGTCCGTACAGGAGCTTCAAATCTGGGTGAGGCAATTCTCAAGGTTGAGAATCTGACTCACTACGGCTTTGTTCATAATATTTCCTTTGAATTAAATCATGGGGAGATTCTCGGGATCGTAGGTCTGGCCGGTTCCGGAAGAACTGAGCTGGGACGCTGCCTTTCGGGTGCAGATAATGTGGATTATGGAAAAGTTGTTCTGGACGGTGAAAGCATTGATATAAAAAGTATGTCCCAGATGCTCGATAAGGGTGTTGCATATCTTTCAGAGAACAGAAAAACTGAAGGACTGGCATTACGCCTTTCCAACAGGAACAATATTCTATCTTCAATTATATCAAGACTTTCCAGATTCTTTTTCTTCGACCCCAGGAGGGGAACTCCCATTCTGGAAGAACTGTATGAAAAGCTGACAATCTATCCACATGATCCGGAGATTACGACTTCCAATCTTTCCGGGGGAAACCAGCAGAAGATTCTTCTGGCAAAATGGTTGTCCACAAAACCTAAAGTTCTGATTCTTGACGAACCCACCAGAGGTGTGGATGTAGGTGCCAAGAAGCTGATCCATGAAACTATTGTGAAACTTGCGGAAGATGGTGTTTCAGTTATCCTTCTCTCTTCAGATCTGCCGGAGCTGGTAGTACTTTCTGACAGGGTTGCTGTTATGAAACAGGGACATCTTATCGGAGAATTGAGTAAAGAAGACGGATTTGATGAAAATAAGGTCCTTCTCGCCGCCAATGGAGAAAGAGGAGTTTTCAGTGTCGAATACTAATAATGATATAAGAAAAACCGGGCACAATAACATTACACTGATTATAAATAAGTTTGGTGTATTCTTTATGATTCTGGTGCTGGCTGTAATCGGAATGATGGTCTCTCCTCATTTTTTGAGCGGCAGCAATCTGCTGAATATATTGAATGCGGTATCCTACCTGGGTATCGTTGCCGCAGGTATTTCATTTGTAATTTTCTGCGGTCAGTACGGTGATCTGTCTGCACCCATGGTGATGGCAACAACCGGAGTTCTCTGTGTCGAATTTATGCGATATGGTCTCTGGTACGGTATACTCGCCGGTATGATCGGCGGAGTAATAATCGGCCTTATTAATGGTTTTGTTATTGGAAAGCTGAGGGTAAATGCCATTATCTGGACTCTGGCTATGAACTTCATTCTGGAAGGTCTGGTTCGCTTCTCTTATAAAGGAACTCAGATCTATCCTGATATGGCTACGGAGAAAACATACACAACAGGATTTTTTCTGCCTCTCATGGCAAAACTTGATCCTCATATTATGGAACTGGACCTTGTAAGCAGGGCTGCAGAGTTTAATGCTTTGGCAACCACATATCCGGGAGGAGTTCCTCTTGTCCTGTATATAATGTTTGCCGTAATGATTATCGGCTACATCGTCATGACAAAGTCAACCTTCGGTAATCAGCTTAAGGTGGTAGGTTCCAGTTTTGAAGTCGGAAAAATGTCCGGTATCAATGCTACAAGAACTGTTATGTTTGCATTTATGATGTCATCTCTTTTTGCTTCAATTGCTGGTATTTTCATGACCTCATTGAACCAGGTAGGGGCTTTTTATATCGGTCAGGGATATGACTTTCAGGCTGTAACTGCAATTATCCTCGGTGGTATGAGTCTTTCCGGTGGTCGTGGAAGCATGATCGGAGTCTTCGGTGGTGTTTTTACACTGGGACTGATCAGCAATATACTGACTCTTTTCGGGGTTGGTACGTTTACACAGAAAATGATTACAGGGGTGATCTTCATTACCGTGGTTGCGGTAAATGCCAGATCCCTTAGAAAACTGGGGCGTGACTATGCTTAAAATAAATAAAAACTTTGATCGCGAGAAGTTGCTTGGAACACTGAACCACAACAGAATTTATGTATTTCTGGTTATTATTATTATTATTATGTCCATCGGGGCTCCCGGTTTTATGAGATCTTCCAATGTGACCCCCCTGCTTAAGACTTCACTACTGCCGATTCTGGTAGGAATCGGATTTACTTTTGTTATGATCGGTGGAAACTTTGACCTCTCTGTGGGAGCCATGATCAATGTGGGTGCCCTGATGGTAATGGGTGAGTTTAATAGATTCTTTTTAATCTTCGGAGGAGAGGCTGCCGGTACGGGTGCTGTTGTGGGTGCATGGATTGTAGCCTCAATTATTGCTCTTGGTGCAGGTTCATTCTTCGGACTGATAAATGGTCTTCTGGTTGCCAAAGGTAAGGTGCACTCCTTTATTGTTACAATTGGTATGCTCACCACCCTGGGTGGGTTTGTGTATACATACAGCAAGGGAAATACCATCAGTGCAAACAGTTATCTACTCGTAGATATAATTGAAAAACCCCTCTTGAAGCTTCCTTATCTTGAGTTTTTTACAATGCGTTCCATTATTACCATTCTTGTCCTTGTTTTCTTTGAAATCCTTCTGGTAAAGACCAGCTGGGGTAGAGGCCTGTTTATGGTGGGAAGTAACAAGGAAGCCGCCTGGCAGGCCGGTATTGATATGGAACGAAAGCTGATCTTGACCTTCATAATCTCCGGTTTTACTGCAGCCATGGGGGGAATCCTTTTTGCTACATCCATGAATGCCGCAGTTCCCAATTATGGAGAGAGGGGAATCAATCCTCTTATGCTTGTTCTTGCATCCACAATAATCGGAGGTACAGTTATGACTGGAGGCAGTGGATCTGTTGTTAAAACTGCTATAGCGGTTATTGCAATCCAGGCTATATTCAACGGCCTTATAGGTATGGGACTGGGCTTCGATTCACAGGTTCTGGCAGCGGGTGTTCTTTTAGGCTCTGTTGTTCTGTATGAAGCGTTTGTTCTCTATAAGCAGTCTCTGAGGAAAGGAGAGCGTCCGGCGATGCTTCCCGAAGCAGAAGAGCTGAAGCTGAAACATAAAGCTTAAAAATTATTTAGAGCCTGTTCTTACAGGCTCTGAAGCTGTTTAGCGTTGTTATAGGAGTATTTCATGAAACGGTATGGACAAATTATTAAAGTTAGAGACGGGCAGTTGGAGTCCTATAAATATCATCACGCTCATCCCTGGAAAGAGATCAACGATAAAATCAGGGAATGTAATCTCTCGAATTACAGCATCTACCATAAGGATGGATATCTATTTTCCTACTTTGAGTATATCGGAAATGATTTTGATGCTGATATGGCAAAAATGGCTGCCGATCCTAAAACTCAGGAATGGTGGGCATTGATGAAACCCATGCAGGAACCACTTGAAACCAGGAAAGAAGGTGAATGGTGGTCAGATATGGAAGAGGTATATCACCTGGACTGAATGCAGTTCAATTTAATAAAATATAATTTTTTTTATATAAACCGGAGGAGTTTATGTTACATGATCCCAGTCATCGATCAGCTGTTCCAGTCGCTGAGGAGATAATTCTGCATCCTGAGGAGCAGGATATTTTAAGAGAATTAGGTGAAGCTTATGCTGATATTGCATCAGAATCCGTTCATAAGGAAAAAGCGGCATTATGGACTGATCTGAATGATCTCAAGTCAAAGAGAGCTATGGTCTGGATTAATGAAATCCCCTGGCACGAGATGAATGTTAATGATGAACTCACACTGAAGTGTAAGAATAAATGGGCCAGAGAGCTGGAAGATAAACTGAGAAAGACTATTTATCAGTGGACACACATGCCCGGTGATATGGTTGTGAATCCCTGGTTTGACTGTGAAAAAGTTATTCACAGCACCGACTTCGGGATTGTGGAAGAAACTGATATCGCAAAAACAGATGAATCCAATGATATTGTTTCCCGCCATTTTAAAATACAGATTACTGAACCCGAAGATATCGAAAAAATAAAGATGCCTGTGGTTACTCATAATGAAGAGGCAACCCGCCTCAGTTTTGAAGCCATGCAGGAAGTGCTGGGAGATATACTTCCCATAAAGCTGAAAGGACAGAGTCATATCTGGTTTACTCCCTGGGATTATCTTATCCGTTGGTGGGGTGTTACCGAGGCTATGCTGGATCTTGTCCTCAGACCAGATATGGTGAATACCGCCGTAGACAGAATGGTGGATGCCTGGATGGTTGAACTGGATCAGTTTGCCGAACAGAATCTGTTGTCACTTGATAATGATAATACGAGGATCGGTTCTGGTGGATACGGCTATTGTTCTACCCTTCCCGGTAGTAATTTTGATCCGGATAATATTAAAACACATAATATGTGGGGTTGTTCGAATGCTCAGATTTTCTCAGATGTGTCTCCTGAGATGCATTGGGAATTTGCCATTGAGCATGATTTACGCTGGCTTGAACGCTGGGGTATGACTTACTACGGCTGCTGTGAACCCCTTGCCGGTAAAATGAAACAGCTCAGGCGAATCCCTAATTTGAGAAAAATATCCTGCAGTCCCTGGAATGACACCAGACGTGCCATAAAAGAGATTCGGAATGACTATGTTATCAGCCGTAAACCTAATCCTGCTGTATTTGCTACAAAGGAATGGGATGCTGATGAAGCGAGAAAACAGATCCGGGAGTTTTTGACTGAGGCTGACGGGAACTGTCATATTGAGCTGATTATGAAGGATATTTCAACAGTAAATTACATGCCCGAAAGACTCTGGGACTGGGAGAGAATTGTCATGGAGGAAGTGGATAAATTTCCCAGCCGATGATAAGTATCTGTGACTGATTTTTTACATATGGATCAATATTTTTTACCCTTGTTTCATGGTTCGTACAAGGGTATTCTTTTATTAAGTTATTACTATGTATGTAAATAAATAAAGGGGTATTTGTATGAATAGATCAGAAAATTGTTTAAAAAAGCTGGATAGAATCAATAAAACTCTTCGTCATGAGGAAGCTGACCGTGTACCGATCAGTGACTTTTTCTGGCTTACGTTTATAGACCGCTGGAGAGAAGAGCTGGATCTGCCCAAGGATGCCAGCCCCTACTCTCATTATGATCTGGACTGGATCTGTGCTACACCCAATCTTGATCCTCACATCAAGAATTTTGAAGTAATAAAAAGTACAGATGATGAAGAGGTTGTCAGAACAGGATTTGAAGCAATTGTCCGTCATAAAAAAGGCGCTCAGATGCCCTATTTTGAGAAATTTGAGACTGACACAGTTGAAAAAATGCTTGCATTTGAATTTAATGATCCCTGGGATGAAAGGCGATATTTCAAAGGCGGAGATAATCAGTTAGCCGGTGTCTCGGAAGTCATTACAAGGAACTCTCCTCCCTGGATAGATAGTGTTAAAGAGCTGCATCCTGATTTTCCACTCTATGGTTCAGTCTGTGAGGGTATGGAAGAGGGGTGGAGGATCATCGGGACCGAGAACCTTCTTCTATGGTCTGCACTCCACCCTGATGAACTTGAGATATTCCTCAACCGGGTGGCAGATTTCAATCTGGAATTGATGAAAGCCCAGTTTAAAGCTGCCGATGGAATGCTGGATGGCTTTATCATCTGGGGGGATGTTTCCTATGTGAACGGAATGCTTTTTTCACCCGATACATGGAGACGATTCTTCAAGCCCGGATTAAAAAATATGATTGATTTCAGCCATAGTCAGGGGCTCCCTGTTATCTATCATGGATGTGGAAACTCCACCGATATCTGGCCTGATCTTATCGATATCGGTTTGGACTGTTACAACCCTCTGGAAGCAAAATCCGGAATGGATGTTATTGAAAAGCGTCAAACCTTCGGACATGACATGGCCTTCTGTGGAAATATCGATGTAATGAAGTGGGCAGACGCTCCTCTGGATGAACTCGAGGCAGAAGTGATGAGGAAGATGAATGCCGCCAAGGGCGGTGGATTCATTGTGCAATCCGATCATTCTGTACCCAGCAATGTAAGCGCCGAACGATATGAGTTTGTCTATAATCTGGTAAAGAAAAACGGGACTTATCCCCTTGATCTGGGACAATGGGATATTCCTGACATGAAGTAGTTTTAGTCAGACTGTTTCTGAATATATTCCATTGCTGACATACCGGTCCGCTTCTTGAATAATTTATAGAAGTAGGCCGGGTCGGTATATCCAAGCTGTAGAGCCACTTTATTGATTACTATATTTTCTCCCCTGAACAGTTTTTTAGCTTCTTCAATTCTTTTGTCGTTGATATAGTCATTGAATTTCAATCCGGTCTCTTTTCTGAATATCTGGCCGAGATAGGCCTGTGAAATGGAAAAGTCGTAGGATAGAGATTTAAGTGACATGGGTGTGCTGTAGTTCTTATCTATGAAATCTACAATTTCCTGTATATGAGTTTTCTTATTGATTTTTGAAAGTTTTGAGGCTATTACCTGCTGCGCAAGATCATTGAGCCACTCCAGTACAGATGTTATTTCCTGGTCTTCAGTTAAATGTTTGGCCAGGCTGCTGTAAGATCCAAGATTCTCCTCTACAGATAGGCCATCCTCCTGCATAATTACTATCATACCTGTGAGAATCTCAAGGCAGATCCCCTGAAACATTCCAATAGGGATAACTCTTCTTGTAAGTATCTTCTCATAAAGATCACCGAAAAAATTATAGCAGGCTCTCCACTTATATTCTCTGATTGAATTATAGAGATGTTCCATATTCAAAGAACTTACCTGAAAGCGTTTATACATGAATTCAGAGGCGTCCTCTTTGGTCACAATATATTTTGGAAGATAGCGGATTGGTTCAACGGTCAGACCCTCAAACCAGTCAATAATCGTCTGAATAGCTGTTTCTGCATCAATTTCCGGAGATTGAAAAGAGTTGGCATATAGTCTGTCCTGCATAATATGCTCAAGACCCATACGGCTGCTGCCGGCAGCCACACAGCATATATCCTCCCGGTCTCTTTTTTTCAGTACTTCTGATATTGCCTGCATCACTTCTCCATCATCGGCACTGAAAATACCGTTCAGTCCATCACCATGTGTATCTATCCACTCCTCAACTATTGCTGCGGCTTCCGAGGGGATCATACCTATTCTGGAATCAAGATGTATAAGATCCGGGGTATATTTATTAAGTTCTGTAATGGGACCCCATGTTCTGGCAAAATAACTGGAATTTCCCTTATGGTGTTGAATAATCGCATAGCCGCCCTTGTGGTTCATCTGATCGGCCATGGTTTTTGCCAATAGACGACTTTGGCCCCAGTCATCGGGACCTGTCCAGGCAAGAAGATACTTGTGTCCTTCATTCTCCGCCAGAAAATTGCCCCCAATTACCGGGATATCTGCCTCATTTATTCTCTTATACCAGGAACTGCTCTGCTTCTGGTGTTCGGGATTCAGAAGTATCATATCCGGCTTCATGGAAATGGCCATATTTACATTATCGTCAAATAATTTTTCATCCCACTTGGAATTAAGTATCCGAAGTTTCAGACCGGCGTCAGCACATCTCTCTTCAATTGTGGCGGCATACTGCTGCATATAGGGATGATCATCTCCAGGCTGAAGATAGATAAGCTCTTTGCCTGAAGCACCATCTCTGGGGGAATCGGGGATGTTTATTTTTTCAATGTTCCATCCGGCATATTCGGTATCATACCAGTATTTGCTATCCTGAGGAGTCAGAACCGCCCCTTTCTCGGGGGGGGAGGGGATCTCCTTTTCTGTTGCCCCCCAGAGGAGAAGCAATTGTCCTTCTGAGCTGCGTTTTAAACTGACTGACTGTATACGTGGTGATGCTTTTTTTGGCATTTTCGGCATTTTTGGATTATAGCATATTCTGTTTCGCAAAAAAGAATTTAATAAGAACAGCAGTATACTTTATACTGTTAGACATAAGTACACAGAGGTAGTATGAAAAGATTTCTATTTGTTTCTTCATTTCTGCTGATCGGAGGGGTCCTTTTTTCTAATAATCCCCTGTCTGATCCTTCTATTCCGGATAATGAGCGTATTTCTTACTCCGTATTAAGGGGTAAGGAGTACAGTAACGCTCTGCAGACAGTGAGCAAAATAAAGGCTGATGACGGAAGCTCCTGGTATAGAGTTCTGCTGAGCTCTCCAGTACAGGATATTGAAGTAGATATACGTACCGGGACCCTGGTTCCCTACCGTTCACGGAGAGTTCAGAAAACGGGACGGACCGAATATACGACTTTTTCAGAAATCCAATCCGCCCCGGCAGTTAATGATGATGAGATTCTTCTGGTGGATTTCAATGATCTGAGTCACATCCTGAGGGGGTATCCCTTTTCAGATCCCAAAACACTTAAACTCGTTTTTCCTTATAACCCGGAAAATAAAGATAATAAAAAGGACAGTATCACATTCAGAGTGAAGTATATTAAAGAGGAGACTCTTGATATCGGAAGCGAAAGCTATGATTCATACAAGCTTCAGCTGTCCGCTAAAATGACCGGCGGAATGGCAATGTTTTCCGGCATGGTTCCTAAAACATTCTTCTGGTATTCCATTGAAAAGCCCCATTATCTTCTAAGATATGAGGGGAGCGGGGGGATGGGAGATTCTGAAAGGATAATTATGGAAGTCGAGTCTTATGAGATCGGGAGGTAAGAATATGGCAATACCAAAACAGGTTGAAGATCATCTGGAGAGAATCTTTAAGGATTCTGAAGCTGAGTGGAGCGGAGAAGAGGGTGCTTTTGATAAACTCTGCAGCAGTTGGGAAAAAAAGGAAAGACTCTTTTCACAGCAGATCAAACTTCTGGATATGGATGAGCTTCCAGAATTGGAGGCCGGTGATTCCCGGGCAGCTCTTCTTCTTACCTTTTCCGGTTCTCTGGTCAGTCTGGGGCCCGGTGAAAAGCGCTGGCTTGAGTATGCAAGCATCTCCTTAAGAACGGATGTTCCAGATATCGTTCGTTGTGAAGCGACCTCACTTTCATCTCCTGCGGCCTATGGTAAGGCCGCAGAGTTCAGCAGCGGTCCTTTAAAACATACCTCAGCCCTCTATAAAATCGTTGTCTGCAAGGAAGACGTCACACCGTCTGAACAGGAGAAAAGAGTTCGGGAAGCGACAGTCTTTCTGACGAACTCATTTATACATCTGAACCGTGATCTTACCCTCCCGTTCAGCGATCAGGATGCGGAGCAGTTCAATAAACAGAACATTATTGCCTATCTGGCAAGGAAGAGCGGTCTGACCCAGGATAAGATCAGAGAAGTCACTGATGACTATGTGTCCATGATGGAGACTGGAATGCTTATGGGTAAGACTGTCTCCTTTGGAAGATTGGGACGTTTTTCTCTCTCTCTGAAGCCAAGCAGGAAGGCTCGAATCGGACGCAATCCTAAAACAGGAGAGGAGATTACTATTCCTGCCAGAGGGGCTCACTGGAGTCCTAATTTTAAGTTTTCCGGAAGCAGTAAGGATAAGGCTGAGGCCATGCCTCTTCCTGAAGATGAGGAAAGCTGATTTCCTATTCCCTTTATACCGGTATATGGTAATATAGAATATAACTTTTTTAAGGAAGTAATGATGAAATCGCCCCGCTCAACATCCATAATTTTTATTCTGATTATTATATTCAGCAGCAGTCTTTCAGCACTGCAGCCAGGGGATGAAGTTCCCGGTTTTTCTGTCGTTTCAGGTTCAGGACAGATATTGATACGGGATGATCTGACTGATAGGAAAATCATGCTCTTTTATGAAGACCGTTCTCAGATGTCTTTGAATCAGGACCTTAAGGAATATATCAACTCTCTGTCACTGGATAACAACAGTGTTCTCACTGTTGCTGTAGTGAATTGTTCCGATGTGGGACTGCTTAAAAAAATCTGGGAAGATCGTCTTGTTGATCAATCACGTAAAACCGGTATACCTGTATATGGCGACTGGAACGGTAAAATGAAAAATAAGTTTAACTATAAGGATGACTCAAACGCTTTTCTGGTTATTGATGAAGCCGGTAAGGTCATCTATGCCCGGGAAGGGGTTGTCGCTTCTTCTGAGTTCTCCCGTATCGGCAGTCTCGTTCAGTAGGTAGAATAATTATACTGTGAAACAACCGGTCTTCTCGGATAAGCAGATTCTCCTCCTCTATTTTCTGACTCTTATAGTATTAGGTACAGGGCTACTTCTCTTACCCTCATCATATCATGAGGGAAGACTGGGGGTTCTGGATGCACTCTTCACTACGGTCTCCGCTGTATGTGTTACCGGTCTTTCCACTGTTGCAACAGAAAATTTTTCATTTTCCGGTCAGATTATTCTTCTCAGCCTTATTCAGGCTGGTGGACTGGGTTTTATTACTTTCTCGACACTATATCTTTTTTTCCCGGGTAGTCGTTTTTCCTTCAGTGATTCCGCCATAATTCAGGAATATTACGGCTCTGAGAAAATTCAAAAACCTAAGAACATTATCAGACGGATACTGGCATTTACATTGCTGATTGAATTGGCTGGTATGCTTTTTATATATCCGGGGATGCTGAAGCAGGGAGTAGATAAACCTATTTTTTCATCAGTTTTTCATGGTATTTCTGCATTCTGTAATGCAGGATTTTCTCTATATCCTGACAGCTTGACCCGATTCTCATCCAATCCTGTTGTTATGACTGGTCTCTCTTTTCTAATTATCAGCGGTGGAATGGGATTTATGGTATTGTGGAATCTTTTTCGTGTCCTTAAGCATCCAAAGAAATATAACTTACGTTATCACAGCAAAATCATGTTTCTTTTTACAGCTATCCTCCTGATTCTCGGTTTCATTATCTTTTTCCTGATGGAACGTAATAGATTATTTGCCGACATGCCGCTGAATGAAGCCGTTGGGGCGGCCCTGTTTCAATCCATAACCACAAGAACTGCCGGTTTTAATACGGTTGATCAGGGAGGATTTTCAACACCTTCCTATCTTCTAAATCTATTGCTCATGCTTATCGGAGGGGGCCCAGGCTCCACTGCCGGAGGCATCAAAGTTACAACCATGTTTCTTCTTGTTCTGATTTTTATAAAGGGCATTGATGATCATGGTGAAATAGCTTTTCTTAGACGCAGGATCAGCAGAGACCTGTTAAGCAGAGCAGGTCTCTACTTTCTGAAGGCCCTGGCCATCCTGTTTCTTTCAGTCTTTCTTGTCAGTTTATTTGAGAGTTTCAGCTGGAACAGTATTGCAGGGTTCCGGGAAATCCTTTTTGAATGTGTCTCCGCCCTGGGTACGGTTGGTTTGAGTATGGGTATCACCGCTGATCTGAGTGATATGAGTCAGATGGTTTTGATCTGTACCATGTTTGCCGGCCGTATAGGTCTTTTTACAATTATCATTCCTGTGATGACAGCTGAGACTGTTTATAATATTCGTTATCCCGAAGCAGAGGTATTAATAGGATGAAAAAGCAATTTGCAATTATCGGACTGAGTTCCTTCACTAAAAGAATCCTGGAACAGATTGAAACAGAAGAGTGTGAGATTATTCTTATTGATAAAGACCCTGAAACCATAGATGCCTATAAGGACAGAGTACAGCGTTCCTATATTGCGGATGTTCTGAATGAGGCTACAATCGGACAGTTGATTCCACCGGATATCGATGCCGTAATTGTTGATCCAGGTGACAGGATTGAGGTTTCAATACTTGTAACCAACTATCTGAAGAAACTGGGTGTTAAAAAGATTTTTGTACGTGCCGAGACTGAGGAGCATGGAGAAATATTGAGTCTGATCGGGGCTGAACATATAGTGTATCCCAATAAGGAGGCCGCTCAGCGTCTGGCACCGATTCTGATGGCTTCACACCTTATCAGTTATATGCCTCTAAGTAATGAGATGGTGCTGGCTGAGGTAAAAGCCCCACAATCCATCCTGGGGAAAAAGTTGATTGGATCAGGAATAAGGGATGTTCTGAATCTCAACGTCGTTGCTATCCGTGGTGAAAAAACCGGGCAGGAGTACTCTTTTATCTCACCGGATTATATCTTTTCTGAAAATGATACACTTCTATTGGCCGGGAATGAAAAGAACCTGATGGCTTTTTCTGATAAGACTATTGTCAAAAAAAAATCAGCCATTTCCAGGTTTTTGAAAGGAGTCCTTCCGTAAGTCCTTTTATAAATAATTCAATGACGGTTTTTAATTTCCGGATAATTTAACTGAACCGTATTGTCTGCAGCTGATAAGTTTCAGCTGGCATGTGGACGTTACAGTCAAAAAAAAGCAGACCCTGAGGTCTGCTTTTTTTATATATAAACAGAAGGAAATACCCTTATGGATACCTCCCTCCGGATTGCACGATTCTGCACAAGGCAGATTCTTACATAATTTCTCCCATTTTCTTGAAGAAATTCCATCTATGTTTTGCATCGGCTTCTGCTTCGGCGTAGAGTGCCTCGGCTTCGTCGGGTGCAGTTTTAAGCAGCGCGGTGTAACGTCTTTCACTGCGGATAAAGTCCTGATAGCTTTCTGTGGGTTCTTTACAGTCCCAGGTAAACTTCTTTCCCTCTTCCAAAGTGGGATTGTAGCGGTACAGAGGCCAGTAACCACAATCAACAGCTCTTTTTTCTTCAAGCTGAGTTTTAGACATATCGATACCGTGAGCGATACAGGGAGCGTAGGCAAAAATGATAGAAGGTCCATCGTATGCTTCAGCTTCCATTATAGCTTTCTGAGCGTGGGCTCTATTGGCACCAAGAGCGATGGATGCAACGTATACATAACCATAACTCATGGCCATGATGTTCAAGTTCTTTTTACCCAGTCTCATTCCGGCGTTGGCAAACTTGGCAACAGCCGCGATGGGAGTAGCTTTAGAAGCCTGTCCACCAGTGTTGGAGTATACCTCGGTATCAACAACCAGGATGTTTACATTTTTACCAGCTGCCATTACATGGTCAACTCCACCAAATCCGATGTCGTAAGCCCAACCGTCACCACCGATGATCCATATAGATTTATCTATAAAGTAGTCCTGCAGTTCAACAATTTTCGCCATAGTTTCGTCACCGGAAGTATCAGACGGCAGAAGCGCTTTAACGGCGTCCTGTGCGTCCATGGCTTTCTGGGATTTATCATCCCACAGTTCAAGAGAAGCTTTCAGAGCTGAAGTCAGTTCAGGAGTAGTTCCTGCAGTCAGCAGATCATTGACTTTTCTTTTCAGCAGGGTTCTGTTGGAGTCAACACCCAGTCTCATTCCGAAACCGTATTCAGCGTTGTCTTCAAAGAGTGAGTTACCCCAGGCGGGTCCTCTTCCAGCTTCATTTTTACAGTAGGGGATTGTGGGGAAGGTTCCACCGTAGATGGAAGAACAACCTGTAGCATTGGCTGCCAGCATGTTATCACCACAAATCTGAGTTACCAGCTTAACATAGGGTGTTTCACCACAACCGGCACAAGCTCCGGAGAATTCGAACAGAGGTCTTCTGAACTGCATTCCCTTAACATTCTCTTCGGAAGATCCGTCCAGAACACCATAGGGGAGGGGTTCGAAGAATTTTTCATTCTCATGTTCACCAAGGGCTCTCTCTTTTTCCAGAGTAGACCATACCAGGGCTTTGCTTTTGGCAGGACAGGTTTCGATACAAACACCGCATCCCTGACAGTCATCGGTATAAACCTGAATCTTGTACTGCAGTTCCATGGTCTTGGAAGCTTTGTATTTAACTGTGTTGAAAGTTTCAGGTGCTGCAGACAGTACCTCGGGTTTGATCTGTTTAGCACGGATCGCTGCGTGAGGACAGGACTGTACACACTGGTTACACTGGATACAGTTGTCAGATTCCCAATGAGGAACTCTGGGGGCAACACCACGTTTTTCAAGTTTGGAGGTTCCTGTGGGGAGTACACCGTCGAAACTCATGTGAGATACGGGGATGTCATCACCTTTCTGGTGCATTATTTTTTCAATAATATTTTTAGTGAAATCATCAGAATCATCGGCTACCAGTCTGGCAGGTTTAAAAGATTTTGTGATAGATGCAGGAACTTTTACTTCAATCAAAGCCTCTCCGGCTTTGTCGACTGCATTCCAGTTCATCTTGACGATGTCTTCACCCTTTCTGCTGAAGGTCTTTTTAATTGCACCCTTCATCAGTTCAATGGCCTGTGCTTCAGGAAGTACTCCTGAAATCTTAAAGAAAGCAGCCTGGAGTACAGTGTTTGTTCTGTTTCCCAGACCTACTTCTTCTGAAATCTTTAAGGCATTCATTGCATAGAAGCGAACTTTTCTATCGATGATAATCTGCTGTTCTTCTTCAGTCAGGCTGTTGAAGATTTCATCACTGGGAAGTTCGGTGTTCAGCAGGAATACACCACCTTTTTTGATGGGGCCCAGCATATCGTAACGACCGATGTATGCAGAGTTGGAACAGGCAACAAAGTCTGCTGCGCCAATCAACCAGGGCATATTTACGGATGATTTACCGAATCTCAGGTGAGATGTGGTAACACCACCTGATTTTTTGGAGTCATATGCAAAATAAGCCTGAGCATTCATGTCGGTGTTGTCACCGATAATCTTGATGGAGTTCTTGTTGGCACCTACAGTACCGTCTGAACCCAGACCCCAGAACATTCCGCTGAAGGTGTCTTCAGGAGCAACATTGATCTGCTCTTTTACTTCGATGGAGGTATTGGAAACATCGTCGATGATTCCTACAGTGAAATTATGGAACGCTTTTCCATCCTGGTGATCGAAAATGGCTTTAACATGTGAAGGTGTGAATTCTTTAGAAGACAGACCATAACGTCCGCCGATGATTTCAACATTCTTGCCCTGCATTACAGTTACAACATCTTTGTAAAGAGGTTCGCCCAGTGAGCCGGGTTCTTTTGTTCTGTCCAGAACGGCAATCTTTTTACAGCTTGCAGGAACAGCATCAATAAAAGCCTTGGCAGAGAAAGGTCTGTACAGTCTTACTTTGATAGCACCGACTTTTTCGCCTTTTTTATTCAGATACTGAACAGTCTGATCAACAGTGTCACAGGCAGAACCCATAACAATGAGTACTTTTTCAGCATCTGCAGCACCGACATAATCAAACAGGTGGTACTGACGTCCAACATGTTTAGCCAGTACGTCCATGTATTCCTGAACAATTCCGGGTACGGAAGCGTAGATGTTGTTTGTTGTTTCACGGCCCTGAAAGTATACGTCGGGGTTCTGAGCTGCAACTTTTACAATGGGGCTTTCCGGTCTCATTGCTCTGGCACGGAAACGCTCGATATATTCAGGTTCGATCATCTCTTTGATTGTGTCGTAAGAGATTTCTTCAACTTTCTGAATCTCGTGAGAGGTTCTGAAACCGTCAAAGAAAGCCAGGAAAGGAACCTCTGTTTTCAGAGTCGCCAGATGAGCTACAACTGCCATATCCATTGTTTCCTGGATGGAGGATGCGGCTGTCATGGCAAAACCTGTATTCAGGCAGGACATAACGTCTGAGTGGTCTCCAAAAATTGAGAGAGACTGAGCGGCCAGTGATCTGGCTGATACATGGAAAACTGTCGGAATCATTTCACCGGCAATCTTGTGCATGTTGGGGATCATCAGAAGAAGACCCTGTGAGGCAGTAAAGGTGGTCGTTAATGCACCAGCAGAAAGAGCACCGTGAACGGCCCCGGCTGCACCGGCTTCAGACTGCATTTCCAAGACATCGACTTTTTTGCCGAAGACGTTTTCTCTGCCCTGGCTGGCCCAGGAATCAGAGTACTCACCCATCGGTGTGGAGGGTGTAATTGGGAAAATCGCGGCTACTTCACTGAATGCGTAGGCAACATGTGCTGCTGCGGCATTTCCGTCGATAGTAACCATTTTCTTTTTATTTGACATATGAGAAATTCCTTAAAAAATAGAATAGTTTTGACCTCAATATAATATCGCTTATAGAAAGGTAACGCAATAGTTCACCGGGGTTTTCAAGATAAAATAAGTATTGAATTATCGAATCGTTTGAATGATGAAAATTATGTGAAATTTAGTCCAAATCCGACTCTCTCAGGCATAGATAAGCCGTAGAAACTCCAGTTTTGAGAACTCAAACTGAAGTGTCTTATCTATTTGATCCGACTCGTTTTTATTGTCAAATTCGGGAGCTTCCATCCCTGAAAAAGAATCGAGAATCTGTGTGAAGTCTTTTCTGTAGGACTCCTCTCCATAAGAGCTGTAGAGTTCGGTTTCCTTATCAGACACTGTGATGCTGTAAAGCTTTCTGATTCTTTTAAGTGTAGCTTCATTCATAGCCTTACATTCGCTGATAAACAGAGGACTTTTAAGTTTCTCCAGAAGGCTGCACTGGTCCGGGGGAGACAGGTATGAGAATTCCAGACTGTCCCCTTTTAAATAGTCATGGAGTTCGCCATCTAATTTGCTTTTCAGTTCATGGGGCAGATAGTCTTGAAGATCTGCAAAGCGTTTTTCATATTGTTCTTTTACCTTACTTTTTAAATCCTTATCTGCAGGTACTGATATCTCATTGTAGAAGAGTGCCGGATAGTTTTTCATAAGAGGCAGGAAGCCTTCCATTATATCAAGAGACCTGGCAATGAGAGGTTTTTTCCACAGCAGTGCATTCAGATACATATAGCCGAAGCCTTCCTGTACGGAAGATGAAAAAATAAGATCCGAACTGCTTATCATTTCCTGATAAGAGATGCGGGCTTCATCTGGGAGAGTTCCTGTTCCCCAGAATCCCTGAATCAGTCCCCGGTTAAAAGCATCTTCACATAAGTCAGAGTAGCCTTTTTCCTGTGCCGATACTCCCGGAAGGGTGAGAATCAGATTGACAGGGTCATCCTGAAGGGCTGCCAGGAAACCGCCTTCCAGTACATTCTTTCTTCGTATGCTGCGAACGGGATAGAGCCAGAGAGAACCATCGGGGTCCAGGCGCCCCTCTTTTCCTTTATACTCGTTAAGGGATTTTATTATTCTTTTTTTATCTGCAGGCAGACTGGCTGGATTATCGCCCGCAGGTACAGGATTTTCCAGAAGGTGTATAACTCTTTCATTCATACCTGCCCGTCTCATTATTTTATAATCTCTCACATTGATTACACAGTATCTGAGAGTGGGAGACCGGGGGTAAAGAGATTGGTCAATATGAGTCTTGAGCTCTTTCAGATTGGCATAACGGGCGCATTCCGGATAGTCATGAATCTGATAGATCATCCGTTGAGTACGGTCTTCGGCGATGCTGTTCAATGCCTTGGTGAAGGCCCAGTTTTTTCCAAGATGGTAATTATGGATCAGCCATACAGCTTTGTCGGAAGAGTAGCGTTCCAATAACAGTCTTTTCAGTTTTACTGTATCTGAGCAGCCTGTCCCTGTGCTTAGATAATCCAGTTCAGGCATTATATCAATACCAAGTTCAGTACCCGAACTCTTCAGACTCTCCATATGTGCTTTCATCTTTTCGCTGTTACCGGCTCTTCCAGAGACAACCGTAATGGATTCGATCATATCCATACTGCAAAAACAGCTCAGGGAGTGTTTTATTACATCAGTGACTCCCCCGGGAAGAAGGTGGTGGTGGAAAATAATAAGTCTGATCAGGTTTTTGCTCACAGAGGTCTCCGAAGGCTTGATATTTATTATCATAGAATGGAACGGGTCGGAACGCAAGAATCTCTTGTTATTTAAAGCTGTGTAAAATAGAGAGCTTTGTTGATTATTGGATTTTTTGCCAGTATAATAAAGTTAATCAGCATTTATTTATTCCAGAGTAAAAGATTAAAGGTGGGCAACGTGAAAAAGACCCTTATCATATCTATTTTCTTTGTTTTTCTCATGTCCTGCGGTCCGAAGCAGATGGAACCTGTAACAGTAGCTCCCCAGAAGGAAGTGCCTGTTGCAGAAGAGCCCCGGTCAGCCACTGGTCCTGTGGAAATAAGTGATGATACCCAGGGCCTTGTTGTCTTTCTTTCAGGTGATGTCTTCCTTAATAGAGAGGGGTCGGAAGAATACCTGAATATAGGTGATTCTGTCACTCAGAGTGATGTAATAAAAACAGCTGAGGATGGATACTGTGAAATCCAGCTTGGTGACATTGCCGTTATCCGTATGAATGCCAATTCTATTCTTCAGATTCAGACTCTGATAAAAGGGAGCGAAGGACGCCGGATGGGTGTAGATCTTGAAAGCGGTACCGTTCTCTGCAAGGTGAAGAAACTCCTGGATGATGATTCATTTCAGGTTAAAACAAATACAGTTGTCTGTGGTGTCCGGGGTACTCAGTTCAGCGTCTCTGCAGAACAGGATGCGGATACTCTTCTGGCTGTTAAAGAGGGCGCTGTCGCTGTAACTCCCCGGTCCCTGGATAAGGTCAGTGAGCTGGCTGTTGAAGAGAAGGCCCTGGCTCCTATTGCTGCCAAAATTAAAGAAGTTGCTGTAGTAGTTTCAGCTTCTGAAGAGCTGACTGTTCAGCAGGATACATTCAAGGATACCGAAGAGCTGGCAAAAATCGTGGAAGCCGTAGTTCTGAAAGTTGAAGAGAAGAAGAAAGCTGAAGCTATATTTAAGGAAGAAGAGACAGATTCAGGAAAAGAGGAGCTGGCGATTCTGTTAGAGGAAGTCCGGAATGAAGTAGCAGTTATTCTTGTCTCCCTGGAAGCAGATCCTGAAGCAGTGGCTCCCGGGCTGCTGGATATAAAGGAGATCTCCCAAGAAGCCGCAGAAGTTCTAAAGACTACGGATACCATGGAAGTCATAGCTATTCCCGTTGCAGCGGCTGTTGAAAAAGAGAAGGTTCCTGTTCTGTACAGGATCAGGATCTCTGCATCTCCGGCTGAAGCTCTGATTACTCAGAACGGTAATGTCCTGAGCAGCGGAACGTTTGAAAAGCTGTATACCCAAGGTAGTGAACTCAATATGGAAGTCAGTCTTGAGGGATATGAGAGTCAGCCTCTGAATATGATTGTTGATGAAATGAATTCTGGTGATTTTTCAATTATTCTGGAAGAAATAGCTGAGGAAGAAATAGCTGAGGAAGAACCTGTTGCCCAGGCCGAGGTGGAACCTGTGTTGACTGCAGCTCCTGTTGAAGCACCTGCGGGGGCCGCCATTCTCAATGTCACGGTTTCTGTAAAACCCGGCGATGCTGAACTGAAGATAAACGGCAGCCCTGTTTCCGGTTCATGGAAGAGCGAAGAAACAGAGGGAACGGTTATTATGGTTGAAGCCTCACGCAGAGGTTATGAATCAGTGAAGAAACAGCTGACCCTGGATGCCTCCACTGTAAATCATGTAATTCGTCTTGCTCCCAAACCAATTGAAGCCAGTTCCAATCTGGGAATCAGTTCTCCTGTGGGAGTTCTTCTCAATAAGGGTAATCTCTACCTGACAGCAGATTCCAAAGGCGTACTCACAGCCTTTGACCTTAACGGCAAAGTCCTGTGGAAGTACAGCAGTGCCAACTCTCCCAATGCTAATTCATCTCCCGTTGAACATCAGGGTAAAGTCTATTTCTCCGGGGGATCAGAACTGGTTGTTCTTAACAGAGATACCGGTGCAGTTATTAATAATGTAAGCCTCCCGGAAGAACGGTCCCATATATATGGACGCAGAGTTGTTCCGGCAGGGGATCATCTCTATCTGCCGGCCAATGGAGAATTGGTCCTTATTGATTCGGATGGAGGCGATATCAGTTCTATTCCTATAGGAAGCGGTTCCAGTATGTCTCCTGCAATATGGGCGGGTAAGGCTGTAATTGCCGATAAGAAGGGTGCTCTTCTGGTAATTGATCCCTCTGACGGATCAGTGCTTTCATCCGTACCCACATCCGCAGTGCAGGCTGTGGCCCAGTCTCCCGCAATATTCGGAGACAAGGCTGTTTTCTGCAGCAGAAAGGGAATTGTTGCCGCGGTAGATCTGAACAACGGAACTGTTCTCTGGGAAAGAGAGCTGGGAAGAACTGTGTTTGCGGATGTTATTGTCAGTGATGAGGGTTGCTATGTCTACTCAACCAAGAAGGAAGTCTTTGCACTTTCCTGGATATCCGGTGAGGATCTTTTTGCTCCGCTGAAGGATATTACCTCGGTTCCGGGATATGACAGAGGTCAGCTTGTGGTTACCGATAAAGCAGGCAGTCTTAAACTGATCAATGCCGGCAGCGGTGCCGTAGTGAGACAGATGAACCTGAAAGATTCATTTACTGCCAGACCCATAGTCCGGGACGGCATCATTGTTGGTGTCGGTTCAGGCGGACAGTTTTACAGAATCAATATGGAAGGGATGGTAAAATAAATGATACAGCCTTTCAGGATTTCTTATCCTGATGGGCGTATCTGTTTTTAAGTACATACTCGACTGGTCTGTTATACACCAGACTGTCTGCGGCTATGGATGATGTAATCCACAGGTTTCCCCCGATTACAGTATTGCTCCCTATTATGGTACCTCCCCCCAGAATTGTAGCCCCCGAATAAATCGTGACATTATCTTCCAGAGTGGGATGACGTTTTACATTGGCCTCTTCTTTTTTTACACTGAGAGCTCCCAGGGTCACTCCCTGGTATACTTTACAGTTCTTTCCAATACAGGTGGTCTCGCCGATTACAACACCGGTTCCGTGGTCAATGAAAAAAGACTCATCAATTGAAGCCCCGGGATGTATATCGATACCGGTCTTTCTGTGTATGTGTTCATTCATCATTCTTGGAATCAGGGGAACATCCATAAGGTAGAGTTCATGGGCCATACGGTGAACTGTAATGGCTTCCAGTCCGGGGTAGGAGAGTATCACTTCTTCACGGCTTTTTGCCGCCGGGTCGCCTTCAAGAGCAGCATTTACATCTTTGACAGCCATCTCCCGGATGGTCGGAAGTTTGCTAAGAAACTTAAATGCCAGCTCGGAAGCTTCGGAATCATGGGAGCCGCTCTCACTCTCTTCTGTACAGGGATTGTTCCGGCAGTTGAGACTTTTTCCGATTTCACAGATCAGATGCTGACCCGCTTTTAATAATTTCCCGCCAATATTAAAGGAGAGATATTCTTCTTCCAGAACTTCATGCTCCTGAAAACCTGGAAATATGATGGATTCGAGTATTGTAATTAAATCTATAATGCTTTGTCGGGATGGAAGGTTGGGACCGTTTAAGTGGTTGATCCCTTCCTTTGCTCTGAAAGTATTTATAATATCGCGGCTGATACGTTCTATTTCTCTAATCATGGTTTAATCCTTGGCTAAACCATAGAATTCAGTTTATCAAAAGTCAAGCTTTGGGTATGATAGGGCCATGAAGGATATTCTGGAGTCATTTAAACTCAGACAAAATGAACAGGCATGGTTTGATCGCTCAGAGGATAAGCTTGTCTTCAAGTCCAACCCCTATTATCTACAGCTTGCCTCCGGTTCAGAGGCTCTCAGGCGGCAGCTTATTCCCAGCGAGGCAGAGCTGGAGTATCTGGATTACGAGAGTTCTGATCCTCTGGCCGAAGAGATGCATTCCCCTCTGCCAAGAATGGTACATCGCTACAGGAATCGAATTGCCCTGCTCCTTACGGATAACTGCGCCATTCACTGCCGTCACTGTTTCAGACGTTCCTTCACAGGGACCGGGAATCATAACCTCAGCCTTGATGAATGTGATGATGTAATTACATATCTTAATAATCATCCTGAAATAAAGGAGGTCCTTCTTACAGGAGGCGATCCTCTTACTCTGCCTGAAGCCCATCTGGAGAAGATCCTCCGGCGATTCCGGTCTGATGCTTCGGATAAAAATCTTATTCTGCGGATGGCTACCCGTCTTCCTGCGGTTCTTCCCAGCCGGATAACTCCCGGGATACTCAGGATATTGAGTGATAATACACCCCTTTGGATGGTGATACAGTTTAATCATCCCCATGAGCTGACCTCAGAGAGCCGTCAGGCCCTGAAGATGATCAGGGAGGCAGGAATACCTATGGTGAATCAGTCTGTACTGCTGAGGGGCGTCAATGATGACTCCCAGACTCTTGCTGATCTTTTTCAGGGGCTTCTGGCCGAAGGGGTCAAACCCTATTACCTGTTTCAGGGAGATCTCGCCCGGGGTACATCACATTTCAGAGTTCCTCTGGAAAGGGGCTGGCAGATAATGGATGAGCTCAGACTGAAGGTCTCAGGCCTTGCTATGCCCACTTATGCCGTTGATCTTCCGGGAGGAGGAGGGAAAATCCCCCTGACCCGGAGTCTTCTTCTCAGAAAAACTGATAATGCCTATGTCTTTGAAAACTGCGAAGCAGACGGCAGGGAATATGAATATCCCAGGGAGAAATAATGAAAGATAAGAAGCTTCTTTGGAAAGATACAGGACTGGTAAAGGAAGTCTGGAAGGGACCTATCTTTTCCATAGACAAGGTTCACAGGGAATCTCCAGACGGGAGTGAACACCCCATGATTGTCTGTAAGGCTCCAAACTGGGTAACCGTAATTCCCGAACTTCCGCCTGAAGCCGGAAAAGAGGATGTCACCTTTCTTCTGGTCCGGCAGTTTCGTCACGGCAGCGGGGCCCTTTCATGTGAGTTTCCAGCGGGAGTTGTTGATCCCGGTGAAGGCTCTCTTGAGGCTGCTGTCAGGGAATTGAGAGAGGAAACCGGCTTTACAGCAGATGAAATGATCGAGATCGGGACAATCAATCCGAATCCTGCCTTTATGGACAATGTATCGACTACTTATCTGGCCAGGGGCCTGAGAAAGACCCATGATCTGGATCTGGATGAAAATGAATATCTTGAACGGCAGGAGGAGAGCTTTTCTCATATCCTGGAGAATATGGGGACCGGAGAGTATAACAGTGCCATTATGGTGCAGTGCTGGTACTGGTATCTGAAATATATAAAACAGATTTAATCTCTTTTTTTTCTTATCTCTTTTAAATTCAGAATACGGGGCTCTTTTTCAGCCTTGAGCCTGGATTCCGCCATTATGTCTTCGGGTATCAGTTTGATAGAGAGTTTAAGAAGAAGGGGTATCATAATCAGGTCATCCAGATATCCAAGAACAGGTATAAAATCCGGTATCAGATCTATCGGACTGAGAGCCAGGAATAAGGTGATAAAAATGACAGCCTTGGGGAGCATTCCTGTTCCCGGATTTCTGTAAGCATAGTATAGAGCCGTAATATTCTGTTTAAGCAGTTTTGCCTTGGACTTTGCCTTCTCTAGAAAACTCACCCTATTGAATCCAGGCAGAAGAGAATAATTGCCTTCTGTACCTTCAAAAGATTTTTCTTGAACTCATATCCGACGAAAAATGGAGAATCAATTACTTCAGCTGAAACCTCTTCTCCTCTGGAAAATGGAGGACAGGGATTTAAGAGTGCACCGGGACGGGCCATAGCCATTCTTTCTTCTGTGATCTGATATGAGGCAATATAGTCCTCGTTTCTGAATTTTTCGGGCAGTGAATCGCATAAGATTATATCAGAAGAGGGGAGTGCTTCTTCCAGGTTCCGGGGAGGCTTTATCTGTGTCAGATTAAGATTCAGAAGCTCTGCGGCGTTCTTCCATGAAGTACAGATATTCCCGTCGTCACCTACAAAAATGTAATTGAGATCAAGGTATTCCGGTCTGATCTCAGACAGTGAGAACAGATCTGAGATAATTTCACAGGGATGATTTTCTCTGCTCATGGCATTGATCACCGGAATCCCGCAGTTTTTTGCAAGGTTCTGAATCACTTCTATATCCGGATGACGAAGGATAACAGCATCTACCCAGTTTTCTATATAAGCGGCTACATCCTTTATAGACTCTCTCTTATCCAGTGAGGAGGGTGGAAACATAATCACTTCTCCCCCCAGCTGCCTGACTGCCATTTCAAAAGTTATGCGGGTACGGATACTGGATTCGGGAAAAAACAGCAGGATAGTTTTCCCCTTCAGAGGCTGTAAATTTTCCTGACTGTCCATCTCTCTGCTTAATGTGAAAATCGAATCTAACTCTTCAGGACTCAGATCGGATATTGATAGTAAATTCATGCTGCTTCAGCCCTTCTAATTGTATTAAACAAGATTCAGTTCAGATCTTGTTTTCAGAACACCTTTAATTACGTTTTCTCTTCTTTTTTCTGTATGATCCGGATCATTCCCTTCGTATATCCAATCCATCTCATTTATATAAAACTCGGCCTTTTCCAGAAGCTCCTCATAGCTGATGATTTCATTTTCTTTTAATTTCATCTTTTCCATTATTCTATGGTCAATATGGTTGTTGAAATCTTCCTTAAGAGAAAAATCAGTTCTGTGGCTGATTGTATCAATACAGTGACCGTCTTCCGACTTGCTGCAGTCTTTACAGACATCGTCATTTGATATAACAAGTCTGATTTTATCCAGTTTATTGGAGTATATTTTTTCTGCTATCAGATGATAGGAATGTCCGTAATCGTGAGGGTTTATCTCTTTCTTGGCTCCGTAATCTCTGAGCATGTCAAAAAAATGGTGTATTCTCAGTTCCTGCATATCAACTTATCCTTTTACCTTTTTATCATCTGATAACGGTTTAATGCGGATCATTTTTTTTAACAGGTTTACCGGAAATTTATCCATCCTGTATAAAATTACGAATGCAAGTAAACCCTGAATTATCCCAAGACAGAAAAATAAAATATGAAGTCCTCCGACAGCCTGCAGAAAATAACATTGAATCAATATCCACAGGATCAGTATTACTCCCATTATACCGCTTGCTGCTCCATGGTAACTGGTTTTCTTTATTGTAAGGATAGAAACTGCAATGTTCCCGAAACCAAGAATTATAAGTAGAAACAGTCCCGGAATCATGTAGTTCTCAAAGGGACTTGATTTCAGCATTTCAACAGGCATTCCCAGGGGTGATTCAGGATCAGTTACAGCGGCAATACCTCCTGCGGAAGCTCCTGTCCCTATAAAAATATGTAAGCCTATAATCCATCTGTACAGTCTCTTCATTTAAATCTCCAACATATATGAACGGAATTTTTCTTCATTGTAATCATTTAAAATACTGTGCTAACATCCCTCATAAGGAGTTTAATATGTCTATATTAAAAAATGAAGAGATGAAAGCTGTTGAAATCAATATGGAAGCAGTAAAAAATGTACTTAAACAGACTGCTATTACCGGAGCCCAGGGCTGGGACGGCTGGGCAATGCGGATTTTTACACTCAAAAAAGACGGTTTTACACCCTTTCATACCCATGGCTGGCCCCATATCAATTATATTATCAGCGGTTCAGGAACCCTTTTTATAGATGGTGAAGAAAAATCTGTTTCACCCGGTGATACCGCATACGTTAAAGGCGGAGAAGAGCATCAGTTCAAAAATGCCGGTAATGATGATTTTTCCTTTATCTGTATCGTACCCGAAGAAGGCGACAAGTAATCTATTCTATTTGAACTGATCAGGGTTCCTAAATATTAAATTCATCAATAACTCTGTTTTTGTAATTCAGATCATCTCTTTCTTTAAAACCAATGGACTCCCAGAAACGGTTACCCCTGTCATTATTTTTAAACACGACCAGCGCTGCTTTCTTGATCCCTTCTTTTTCCAGAGATGTCATTGCAGCTTCTACCAGTCTACGGCCAATTCCCTGTTTCCTGAATTCTTCATGGACAGCTGTATGATAAATATATCCTCTCCTGCCGTCATGGCCGCACAGAATAACTCCGCATAGTCTCCCATCCACTCTGCAGATAAAATTTGTGTCGGGGTTACGCTTGAGGAATCTATTTATTCCGGACTCTGAATCATCAAGGGCTCTAAGTCCCATCCCCTCAGTTTCTGTCCAGAGCTGATAGGCTTCTTCGTAATCAGCGATTATCATTTTCTGTATATTTGTTTTCATGTCTCAGCCTGTTGCTCCAGCTCAATCATTAATCATGATGGCCTTTACATTCATAAAGTTTTTAAGCAGTTCATTCTCTGTGCTCATCTCGACCTTGTTTCTGAATGATTCTACAGAACTTGAACGGGTAAAGAAACGCCAGGCTGTGTCTTCACTCAAGGTGATATACATATCAGATTCTGTAATCTCTTCTTTCAATATCCACTCAGAGTTTATTCTCTGTAATGACCAGCTGCCGCCGGATTCACCTTTTATATTAATATCCAGCGAGCACCCGTCAGGGGCATCAATGTCCCGGTACCAAAAGGGGATTGAGTACATAAAAAGCCGGATTACAGGGCTTAAATATTTTTTATCAGTCAGTGGTGCTGCAGCAACTGCTTCACGGATCTGCTGCTGGTGATGCCAGCGCTCTGTATACTCTCTTCCAAGATCAAACCAGTTTTCAGAAACTGTTTCTCCGGCCCAGCCCACTGCATAAAGAGCTTCTGAATGCAGGTCCTGTTCCAGTATGAAGTCAGCCAGCTGTCTTTCACTTACAGATATGAAATCAAGAAGTACCCTGGGACTTGCAGGTCTTAACAAGTCAGTCCAGCTGGTATTGAACCTGTCTATCATAACTGACAGATCTTCAAATTCCGGTGCAGGCCCCGAGTTTTCATGCAGGGAGAACTGATCTCTCTGAACTGACAGTCGTCCCATACCTGACTGTATGAGATGGGCGACAATATCCTTGACTTTCCAGCTCGGGTAACATGTGGGAGCGAGCCATTGTTCGGTGTTCAGTCCGCGGAGCATGGAGATCAGTTCTTCTGTTATTTCATGAAAAAGGCTGTATGTCTCAATTACTTTCAAATCTATTTCTCTTCTTTTCAATCATATGCCAGGCGGGTCTTTTCATCACAAAGAACATGTTTTATCCGTTCCTGCCAAATTTCTGATTTCCATGTCTCCATATTCTGATGTGTGAGATAGTAATTCTGAGGGATGGGATGGGTTCCGATAACAACATCGAGTCCGAATTTTTCGGGTATGAATTTAGTAAATTCACCCAGACGTGGACAGGGTGGATAACCGACAAGGAGGCCGGTGGCAAGGTGAACAGCATGGGCTCCGTTTTTTTTCATTTCGGCAGGGGAATATTCGACATTTCCACCGGGACATCCTCCGCATGTTGTATAGCCGACCAGTTCCACTTCTTCTCCCTTATACAAGGCAAATGCCCCTTCTCTGTTTTTCAGAGAACGCAGACACTTGCCTCCGGCGCAGTTATGGTAACGGTCACAGATGATTATGCTGATTTTTTTCACGGATTACCTCTCTCAGTTTTTAACCATATTATCATTAATAAATGGATCGGGGAGGTTCAGCATTACAAGGACTTTACAGGAACACAAATTTCACATTTTTCAGGTACGATTGTGACGTCAAAAGATTTATAACTAAAAAAGGACCAGCTAATGCTGATCCTTTATGACATCAAGGCGCCGAGCGGACTCGAACCGCTGAATGATGGATTTGCAATCCACTCCCTTAGCCGCTTGGGTACGGCGCCGAATGTGTGGAAAAATATAGCAGAACCCTTATTCTTTGTCCATACCCGTAAATAAAAGTTTTCTAATTATATTTCTTTGTAAATATGGGCCTTTTCTGTTCGCATAATACTGCTTTGCTATTATTATAGAAATTGAAATTAACCCTGAGGTAATCAACTTGAAAGAACAGGACCTGATCAAGCTTCTGACAGAAGCAAAAGAAGCTTATTACAATACAGATGCACCCTTGCTGTCGGATGCTGAATTTGATCATCTGGAGGATGAACTTCGTGTTCTGAATCCCCGGAGTTCCTACTTTTCTATTGTCGGAACTGAAACAGACCGCAGTGGTAAAATCACACATGCCGAGCCCATGCTTTCCATGGGGAAGGCCAAGTCTCCTCAGGAAGTATTTAAGTGGCTGGATAAGCTTGCCATGCCTCCCGCTACGAAATGGACCATGCAGCCTAAAATAGACGGGCTTTCCGCCAGTTGTTACTATAAAAAGGGCAAGCTTCAGTATGTGGCAAGCCGTGGAGACGGAACTGTGGGACAGGATGTGACGACCATCTCTGATTACATCCAGGATATTCCAGAAACGATCTCTGAAAAAGAGCATGATATTGAGATAAGAGGGGAGTTATACCTTCCCAAAAATACAGATTACGGTACGGGTGGACGTCCCCTCAGGAATAATTGTGTAGGTCTGGTTAACAGGAAGGAAAATAGAGACGACCTGAAGTATGTGCGTTTTGTATGCTACCAGACAGCCCGTTGGAATCCTTCAGAGAGTGAGGCCGGGATTATTGACTGGCTTGCAAAAGCAGGTTTTCATACGGTGGAGTATTTTTCAATTAAATCCAGATCCGATATTGAATCCTTTTACAATGAATATCTGGAATCCCTTAGAGATAAATGGCTGTACGAGACGGATGGACTGATTCTGACTGTTGATGATAATACAAATCATGAGGAGATTGACAGCCGTTGGGTGGTGGATCATCACCATCATTATGCCATTGCCATTAAACCTCCTGCTGCTGCTAAGAAAACCCATCTGACGGGCGTAGACTGGCAGGTTAGCCGTCAGGGTGCCCTGGTACCGGTTGCTCTGTTTGAGCCGATTCAGCTGGGCGGAGCAACTCTGGCAAGAGCCTCACTGCATAACAATGCATTTGTTGAATCCATGGCTTTACAGCTGGGAGATGAGCTTCTGATTGAGAGGGCCAATGATGTCATTCCTTATGTAAAGGAAAACCTTTCATCCCGTAAGAGGGATGGAGAACTCTTTTTTTCCACCATGACTCCTGATAAATGTCCTGCCTGTGGAAGTGCTGTGAATACTGAGGGAGTACATCTTAAATGCAGTAATCCGGTCTGTCCCGAGCGGCAGATTCAGACAATCCTGTACTGGGTAAAAGAGTCTGGTATGGAACAGGTTGCCGAGGCTACAATCCGTCAGCTTTATGACAGAAAGATAATTGCCAATGTGAGTGATCTATACAGAGTCCAGAAAGAGGAACTGGTTGGTCTCGAGGGTTTTGCAGAGAAGAAGATCAGTAACTTCTTCCAGCAGCTGGACAAGGTGCGTACTATGACGGCTCCGGAGTTGATCAGTAAGCTCGGAATACCTCTGGTGCAGCAGAAGGCTCTAAAGAAGCTTGGTATCAAAAGAATGGAAGAGTTCAAGGATTTTGAAGATGACAGTTTTGTGACCGGACAGAACATTATCGCCTGGAAGAAGAATGAGGATAATCTTCTCTTCCTTGAGAATCTTCTTGAAGTTGTTGAGATGAAAGAAGTCGAATCTGTTAATTCGAGAGGGCAGGTCTGTATGACCGGTAAGGGGCCTCTTGGACGGAAGGAGCTTCAGAAGATTATTGAAGAGCGGGGGTATGAGTTTTCATCCACGGTTACCAAGTCGACCATTATTCTTCTCTGTGAAGATCCTGAAGGGATAAGCTCGAAGCTGCAGAAAGCAAGAAAGAACGGTATTCAGCTGATTTCATATGAGGATTTTCTTAATCAGTAGAGTATCAGAGATCCAGGTCTTCGACTTTGCGGACATCTTCTATTCGAATTTCAGCTTTTTTTCTATCCAGGAAACTGGGATAGAGCCTTTCTCCGCCTAGAAGAACATAACCCGCACTGAGTTCCCTGTTGGGATTTCTGGGGTTTTCAGTCTGCTCAGATATGAGAGTTCTGTACCGTTGATAGGCAAAAAGGATACTGTCTTCAATTCGGATCTGATCGTTTTCTTGATCCGGCTGAGGTGGTATTACAATATTATCCCCTGGTCTTACCATGTCGGGGTCAGGGAAGGTGCTGCTGTTTCTTCTGTACAGATAGGGCCATAGGTAGATATTTCCCCAGCTTTTCTGTGCGAGAAGACTGAAGGAGTCTCCGGGTGCAATGTCGTAGCTGGTTTCGGGAAGAATTTGTACTTCTTCTACAGCTGCCGGTTCAGGTTCCGGGACCGATGCCGGGATAGGCTCGGCTTCCACTGCCTGTGATTCTTCGGCGGCAGCCTCTTCAGTTACAACAATTTCACTTGCAGATTCAGAGCTGTCATTCCGGAAAATCAGCCAGCCCAGTCCTAAGATAATTAACAGAGCAATCAGGCTGATGAGAGCCATTTTTACTGTGCGGTTGCGGCTATCTTTTTTAAATCCGAAGTCCGGCTCATGATGCACATACTCGTTCACCGGAGCCTCTGGTTCAGTCTCAAAATTTTCTTCTATAAGTTCAGGCCCGCTTACGACTGTATCCTCTATCAACACGGCTTCATCAACCGCGGTTTCAGGTTCGGGTGCTGCAGTCATGATGTAACGTTCAGCTTTTAGGAGGAGTCCTTCGTGTATCATTTCATCCTGTTCCAGAATAATGGGTTCAAGATGGGCATAATCTGAGTTTATTCTGTCGGCCAGCTTTCCTGCGGGAGAGAATTTGATCCGGTAATGAGCCGGTATATAAATGGTTTCACCTGTATGAGGATTTCGGCCTTTATTGGGGGCTACATAGATTTTTTTAAAGGAGCCGAAGCCGAAGAGTGAGAATGTATCGTCGTTCTGCATTTCCCGAATAATGATTTCAAACAGTTCAGAGGTAAATCTTCCGCATGTCTCTCTATCCAGCTCTACTTTTTCCTCAAGTCTGTCAGCCATCTTACGGGGGGTCAGAAATTTATTCATTTACCCTGTCCTTGAATTTAGCTGATGCCTTAAATTTTACTCTTTTCTTTTTGGGAAGAAGCATCTTTTTATGAATTGCCGGATTGTAGCTGACGCGCTCATTTGCCACTTCTGTTCTGAATGTTCCAAAACCTGTTTGAGTATAATTGTCTCCCTCTTCCAATATAAGTACGACCTCTTCCAATAATGCATCAAGTGTATTCCTGACGGATTTCTGAGAGATATCGAGGGATTGAGACAGTTCTCTAACAAGTTCCTGTTTGTTCATATCTTTATATTATACAAAGAATTCAATCCTGCAACAATCACATTTTTGATCCGTTTTAAAAAAGTGAAACCCTAAAAAGTCACGCCGGAATAAAGGATTATATTGGCATAAGGCTGTACTTCTCCAGTCCTGACAACTGCTTTAGAGTCGGCTGTGAGCTTCTTAAACTCTTCATGGGGTATGAATGCCATGGCCGGTTTGAAGCCTGTGTTAGACTCATACTGGACCAGCATATCCTGAATTTCATCAAGGCCTTCCGGGTTGGCATTTCTTATCTCTTCTGCAAAAACCACTTTCTCAATACAGAGTTCATCCAGTACGGCAGCCAGTACATCCTTGAAGGATGGGATACCTTTCGATACAGCCAGGTCAATTCTTTTTGCTGAATCCGGTACAGGCAGTCCCGCATCGGCAATGGTAAGAGAATCGGTATGTCCCATGCCGGCAATGACTGATGAGATTTCTGAATTTAAAAGAAGACTCTTTTTCATATTACCCTCCTGTTATTTCAGTATAATCCAAGTTTGCAGGTTTTCTCATGATATGGATTGAAAAGTTCTAAAGAAAATTGATTCGCAAATGAAATGAGGGCAGCGACCGCTTGCGGGCATTGCCGAATGAATGCCGCGAAAGCATGGTCTCAGGGCTTGCCCTGGGGTATGAGACCATTCATTTTGAGAAAAACCTAATACATGCAGCGAAGGGGGGCCGATAATCAATATATGACTTAATACAGTCTGCCCGGAGAATTTCTGACAGATCCGCATCTATGTTGAACATATAAAAAGGGAGAGACAAATGGATTTTGTTACATACCTTGTTTACAAAGATTATATACCGTTTCAGGTGGGTTTGAATCTGCTTCGCACATGCATTGCCGAAGAACATATGAGTCAGTTGATGGATGAAATGGTTCTCAGGCATATTTTGTCTCAAACACAAGTGAATAAGTATCATGATCAATGGGAAGTGGATGAACACAAAGAATCTGCGGCTTCGGGCCTTTGATTCTTTAATATATTGTTATTGTGCAGTTTGCTTCATCGTAATTGTTTTCATTCGCATCATTCACAGGATTCGTATTATCATATGTGCCGTTAAGTATGCTCAATCTGAGTTTACCTTCAACTGTGTCACCAGGATCAATCGAAGAGACTATCGCTGTGCCGCTGTAATCGTATTCTTCTTCACCATTATCAGGATCATCAGTTGGATTATCCCAATCCATAATCACAGTAAAGGGAACATATACAAGATCTAATTTAACAAGTGAATTATTTGTCAAAGAAAAACTTATTGTAAAAGGTTCATCAGGAACCTCATCTTTTAACGCTACTGAAACAGCACTTATTGTAATATCCGCTGTTGTGACAGTGGTCTTAAAATCTGTTTCAATAGTAAAGCTCTGGCTGAGGGTTTCACTTATATTCCCCTCTTTATCGGTTGCTGTGAAATTAAGGGTGTAGCTGCCCACTGAAAGATTGACTGTTTCAAACCAGCCTTCCCAGCTTATGCCGTCATGTATCCTGGATTCTCCGTATTCTTCACTGGCAACCTCTGTACCGTCTGATGTGATGCTGAGGTTCAATGTTTCAGGATCTTCTTCAGGATCCTCTACAGATACTACCAGGAAGACAGTATCACCTCTGTAGGTCTTTGTTGTGGAGGAGTTGTAGGAGCTGCTGGTCAGGATCAGGTCGGACAGAACAGGCGGGTCTGTGGGAGGGTATAATTTGCTCTCACACGAGAGGGAGGTAATCAATAGAAATGGGAGTAGTAAATACTTGAGTCCCATAACTGAATAATACACCAAAAACGTTCATTAATCAAAATTGAAATAGCAAAAAAAAGCGGAATCCATATGGACTCCGCTTAAGCTCCCCCGAACAGACTCGAACTGCTGACATGATGGTTAACAGCCATCCGCTCTACCAACTGAGCTACAGGGGAAAGTTAATTCTTGATGAATATAAATTGTTTTCGAAATAGTGTCAACAGAATCCCGGAAGAAAATCTTCAATATCCTTCGTCATCATAAAACAGCTGTTTTTTCTTGGAAATCACGAGATGAAAAAAGACCGCCCTGATTTGGACGGTCTTCTTTAAATTATTTTAATATAAGAAATTAAAGGTTGAACAGCATGTCTTCATAAGAAGGATAGGGCCATGCTTGCTTGTCTGTGATTTTTTCAAGGGCATCGGCATATTCTCTTAAGTCATCCATAGCGGGAATCACCTTTTCTCTGTAGGCAGTAGCCTGAGCAAGAATATCATCTTCCAGTTCTAGAGCTGCATCAATTGCTTCACTCAGAACATCGCTTGCTTTGAGCAGGAATTCCATTTTTGAACTCAATTTTTCAAGAAGAGATTCCTGAGCTCCGGTGGATGCCTTGGGAAGTATTGACTTGATGGAAGTAATACCCTCCGCAATAGATGTGGCATACTCGTTAACAACGGGGAAGATCAGGCGGGTAGCCATTTCCAGAGCAACACCGGCTTCGATGTTGATCTGTTTGCTGTAGTTTTCAAGGTAGATATCTACTCTTGATTCAAGCTCTTCCTTGCTGAGAACATTATACCTTCCAAAGAGTTCCACACTCTCTTTTGAGTTGTAAACCGGCAGTGCCGCTACTGTGGACTTAAGGTTGGGCAGACCACGTCTTTCCGCTTCTGCGAGCCATTCCTCTGAATAACCGTTTCCATTGAAAACAATTCTTTCATGAGCAGCATAAGTTTCACAGATGATCTTCTGGATCTCTGCATTTACATCAGTGGCTTTCTCAAGTCTGTCGGCAAACCCATCAAGAATATATGCAACGGAGGTGTTTAATACAACATTGGGACCAGCTGTAGACTGAGTTGATCCAACCATTCTGAACTCAAACTTGTTTCCGGTGAAGGCAAAGGGCGAAGTTCTGTTTCTGTCTGTCATATCCAGGGGTAGTTTAGGAAGAGTCGTGGCTCCGATCTCCATCATTTTGCCGTTCAGGGCCTTAACAGGTTTTCCCTGGGACATATTCTTCAGGATATCAGATAGCTGATCTCCCATGAAGATGGAAATAACAGCGGGAGGAGCTTCGTTGGCACCCAGTCTGTGGTCATTTCCAGGACTCGCAGCAGATGCTCTCAGGATAGAAGCAAATTTATCAACAGCCTTGATAGTTGCCACTGTGAACAGCAGGAACTGTGCATTGTCGTGAGGTGTTTCACCGGGGTTCAGCAGGTTGATACCGTCGTCTGTTGCAATGGACCAGTTATTGTGTTTACCGTTTCCGTTGATTCCGGCAAAGGGTTTTTCATGAAGAAGACAGGCCAGATCATGCTTATCAGCAATCTTTTTCATCATTTCCATGGTGATCTGGTTTCCATCAGTGGCCACATTGGCAGATGCATAGATGGGTGCCAGTTCAAACTGGTTGGGGGCTACTTCGTTGTGCTGAGTCTTGGCGGATATTCCCAGTTTCCAGAGTTCTGTGTTCAGATCTCTCATGAAATCGGCAACTCTGTCTTTGATGGCTCCAAAGTAGTGGTCATCCAGTTCCTGGCCCTTGGCACTCATTGTTCCGAATACGGTTCTTCCGGTGAGTTTGAGGTCGGGTCTTGCCAGAAAGTATTCTTTATCGATCAGGAAATATTCCTGCTCGGGGCCTACTGAAGAAATGACTCTTTTAGATGTTGTGTTTCCCATGGCCTTGAGTATTCTCATGGCCTGAGTGCTGATAGCATCCATGGAGCGGAGAAGGGGAGTCTTTTTATCCAGAGCCTCTCCTGTGTAGGAAACAAAGGCTGTGGGTATGGTCAGTGTAAGGCCTGTGTTATCTGATTTAAGGAAGGCGGGTGATGCTGTATCCCATGCTGTGTAACCGCGGGCCTCAAAAGTTGCTCTCAAACCACCGTTAGGAAAAGATGATGCATCAGGTTCACCCTGAATCAGTTCTTTTCCGGAGAATTCCATCATTACTGTTCCGTCTGCTTCAGGTGAGATGAAGGAATCATGTTTTTCTGCAGTCAGACCTGTGAGGGGCTGGAACCAGTGTGTGTAGTGGGTGGCTCCTTTTTCAATGGCCCAGTCTTTCATGGCGGAAGCTATTACTTCGGCTACATCAAGTGAGAGTTCACACTCTCCAAGCTGTACTTTTTTGAATTCTTTAAAGACAGTTTTAGGTAGTCTTTCTTTCATTACTGCTTCGCTGAAGCAGTTTTCCCCGTAAATGCTTACAAGGGGTGTTTTTGAATAATCAACGCTCATCATTCTTCTCCTATTCCCATATAATTCTGTCAATATTACGCCTGAATCAGCTCAAGGCCGCAGGGTTTTCCTTTGAAATGGTTTTCTAGTTTTGATTATATATATGCAGATTCTGTGCCATTTAAGTCTCAAATGTATAAAAATAAAATAAGTTCTTATTCTAAAAGGAAATAAGAACTTATCCTGTATTGTTTTGAGCATAGAGGTAAACAAAGATGCATAATTAAGTTACATAAAAGTATAAAAAAAGACATTGAGTTACATAAATGTATGAACTTGCCCTGGTTTAGAATGATTCAAAATCATCATCCTGCTGTTCATAATCATCACTTCTGCTTTTAACCTTCTCATGATTCTCAATTGCCTTGGGTGCTTCACTAATCAAGTGCTTAACAGGGGGGGCCGCAACTCGTTTTACGGGGGGATTCTTTTTATTTGAAACTTCCTGTTGAACATCTGCTTTCCGGTTTTGTGAAATTTTGAAGAATTTAATAGTCTCCTTGAGTTTTTCCGCCTGGGTTGCCAGGTCATCTGATGTTAATGCCATCTTTTCTGATGATGAAGCATTGTTCTGAATTATCTGATCCAATTGAACTATAGCTTCTGTAATCTGACCTACACCGGTCTGCTGTTCTCTGCTGGCTACACTGATTTCTTCCACCAATTCAGCTGTTTTCTCAATATCCGGTACCAAAGTGGATAATCTTTCACCTGATCCCTTAGACAGAACGACTGTTTTTTCTGCAAGTTCTGTTATCTCTCCAGCAGCTCGCTGGCTTTGTTCTGCAAGTTTTCTGACCTCTGCTGCCACAACTGCGAATCCTTTACCGTGTTCACCTGCCCTGGCGGCTTCTATGGCGGCATTTAATGCCAGCATATTGGTATTTCGTGATATGTCTTCTATTACACTGATTTTGTCAGCAATCTCTGTCATGGCTTCTACTGCTTCTTTTACAGTCTTTCCGCTCTCATGTGCATCTGATGCCGCTTTATGTGCTATCCTTTCAGTCTCCCCCGAATTCTCAGCATTCTGGCTTATATTCGCACTCATTTCTTCCATAGAACTGGAGACTTCTTCGGCACTGGCGGCTTGTTGAGTCGCTCCGTCCGACAGTAATTGACTTGATTCCCTGATATCTACACTACCTGATGCGATATAGTCAGCGGCATCGGATACTTTACCAACAATATTCTGCAGATTTTTTGTCATATATTGAAGTGATTCTGCCAGTTGACCAATCTCATCTTTCTGATTAATCAGCTTTGAATCAATCTCGATCATAAGGTCTCCCGATGCAATTTTATTCAAAGATTCACTGACAATATACAATGGAGAAACAATTCTTTTGACTACAAACACCATGATTGCCATGAGGATAATAAGTGATAGTATTGATGTCGTTATCAGAGCCAGCAGGACAGTTCCGAGACTCTCTTTATAAGAAGCCGTTGGTATTGCTGTAATAAGAATCCCTTCATCTATGATTTTAAAACTGGTATAGACTTCTACATCGTTAAATGTATAAACAAAACTACCGGTTTTCATTTTTATGATCTGTTTACCAAATTCATAATCTGAAAGTGTCAGACCCACTCTGTCTGAAAGACTATGGAAGATAATTTCATCTGATTCCTGTGAAGCGATATATGCATAACCACCGGATTTATATGGATAGTGTTCCAGGACTTTCTGAAGACTGTTAGCTTCCAGTAAATTCTGAAGTTCTTTAGGCTGAACACCAATTTGTAACAGGCCGCCCTGAGATTTCAAAGGGACAGCTATGTATTGAAAAAGCACTCCGTCAACAGCTCTGATCTGCGGGTCCTGGGCGAGTTCAAAGTTTTTATCATTGAGCATTTTCAGAAAGGGTACTGTCTGATCACTGCTGTTAAAATCAAAACCGAAAAATCCAGGGATAGATCCTGCAAATAATACCCCGTTCTCATCGGCTACGTGTATTTCATCAATTTCTACTTCCTGAGCCAGTGACTGTAATGTGCTTGTTTCAAGTGCTGAAGGGTATCTGTCCACCGTGTATGCAAGGGATCGGGCAATTCGGAGATAATTTTTGTTAAGGGATTGTTTTAATGCCTGAGTTTCCTCTTCATTTGTTTTCATTTGAAGTACCATGTCGTCAAGAGTCGCCTGTGTAGTCAATTCCATAACATTATTCAGTTCTTTTTCAATATTTGAATAACCGATATAAGAAACGACAGAGACTGCAATTATAAGCATTACTGACGTGGGAAAAAGTAGTTTACCTGTGATCTTCATTTTATTTACTCCTGCATTATTCAAGTATAAGCAATGTGATGGAGAATTACTATTGAAACAGGTAACACAGAGTTATTACTTGCACTGAGCTTCTAATGGATACTGAAAATGAAGAAATATAATTTGTCCAGATTTTCTATATAAGTTCCTGTTAAAGCATCATTTAAAGATAACTCTGTTTCGTCCATTTTTTTTGGCTGAGTAGAGTGCCTCATCAACTCGTTTCATCAAACGAGTCATGTCATCACCCTTCCGGGAAATAGTTGCTCCAAAGCTTGCTGTGGAGACATGAACTTCCGGGAAATCAAAACTATCTATCTTATTCCGCAGTTTCTCTGCAAATTGTTTTATGTCTTGTTCATCAGTCTCCGGGCAGATAATCAGGAATTCCTCCCCGCCCCATCGACCCAGGGTATCGGCTTTGCGAATATTTTTCAGCAGCAGGTTAGAAATACTTTCCAGTACTTTGTCCCCAGTCGGATGCCCGAATGTATCATTGATATTTTTGAAATGATCGATGTCAATGAGGATGATACCGAAAGGGTGGTTGTAACGAGCAAAGCGAAGGGCTTCATATTGAAGCGATTCATCCAGCTTGAGACGGTTATACAGTCCTGTAAGTTGATCGGTTATGGTCAGTATATTAAGCCTTTGATTCTTTGCTTCCAGTTCATTCTTCAATGTGTTCATCTCTCTCAGAAATCTGCGGATTCGCATGTTCCAGTATATAAACCCGGAGATTATTATAAGGGAAGCAATCAGGACCTTCCATATCAACGAGTAGTCAGCTTTGTCTGTATTCAATCTGATCCATCTGTTGTAGATCCGGTTATGTTCTTCTGCTGTTATCTGTGAAAGAACTTTGTTGAAAATTAAAACTGTCCGGGCGTGTTCGGTGGAAAACCCTATTCGATGATCAAAGACAAACTCGGTTTTTCCCGCTATTCGAAGGTCAAAATGGGATTTCTTAATGGCAACGTTCATAATGGCTAAGTGGCCGACAAAGGCGTCAATCTTACCTTTATTGAGCAGTTTCAGACCCTCCTGGACATTCTCAGTAGTCACCAGCTCAATTTCCGGATAATTATTTTTGATAAAACTGTGACTTGTATAACCTTTTCCCACGCCAACCCGTTTACCTTCAAGTTCTTTAGTTTCACTGATAAAATCTATATTTGATCTGGTCACGATTACCAAAGGAAATGATATATACGGATCCGTTAAAATGACCTCTTTACCGATATTATCTTCTGAACTAAGGGCCGGTATGAAATCGATATCCTCAGTGGTGAACTTGTCCAGAACATCTTGCCATGTGCTGCTTTGAATAAAAACCATTTCGAGGCCTGTGCTCTCCCCGAGGATTTGCAGGTAATCAGCAATGACTCCCTTATATATAGGATATTCGTCTGTATAGGAAAGAGGTTCCCAGTCCACTTCACTGAAACTTAATTGACCGACATCATCGAGCCAGTTCTGTTCTTCTGTGGTGAACTCCAGACTGAGAGCCATATCAGGAAGGAATATGAGTAGGGTAAATAGTACAACAAATACATAGATAAATCTTTTGTTCATTTTTACTCTATTCCCTATGATGGACCCCTAAACACATAAAAAATCTCATAAGAGGTATAGATTAAAGTGTCTCTCTCAGTTTTTTTGGAAGTCCCTTCACTACAAGATCGTAGGAATCCCTGATGAATCCTTTCAGGGTTTCATCATCAATACTACCGTCCAGGCGGATGCTGTTCCAGTGTTTTTTATTCAAATGGTACCCGGCTGTGACGGCCTCATGGACCAGCCTCAGGACCTGAGCCAGTTCCGGGTCGCATTTTACAGAGAATGAATTGAAGCTTTCAAAATCTGTCAGAGTGAACATTTTCCCTTTTACTTTATAGACCAGTGTCTTCTCATCAAAAGGAAAATCTCCTTTTACAGCTTTAAGCGATTCACAGTACTGCTGAAATTCTTCTAGTTTCATATGCTTATATTCTATCTCTTCCCAAGGATATCTGCGAGTCTTAAAACATAAAAAGACCCGGCAATACCGGGTCTTTACTTATTTCAAATGACTGTTCTGATCAGCCGATTGCGGCTTCACCTCTTTCTCCGCTTCTGATGCGGATTGAATCTTCGATGGGCATGATGAAAATCTTACCGTCTCCGATCTCTCCCGTACGTGCTCCGCGGATGATTGCATCCACTGTAGGCTGTACAAAGGGAGATGTTACTGCAATCTCTATTCTGACCTTTTTCAGCAGGTTCACTTCCATATCTACACCACGGTAGGTTTCTGTATAACCCATCTGCTGTCCGCAGCCCAAGGCATTGGTTACTGATATTTTATGAATATCATCCTTAAAAAGCTCCTGTTTAACTGCATTCAGTTTCTCAGGCTGTATGTATGCTACGATTAATTTCATATTTATGGCCTCCTGTCCTTACATGTTCTGGAAAATCTGGAATCCTGCATAAGACTCGGTTCCGTGCTCTTCAATATCCAGTCCTCTCAACTCTTCTTCTTCACTGACTCTCAGACCGATTGTCTTTTTCAGAACAAGGAAGAGCAGTCCGGCTGTAACGCTGACCCATACAAATACGGCGGCTGCACCAAGAGCCTGTACTCCAATCTGTCCGGCTCTCGAAAGGCCTGAACCGATCATCTCAATATCTCCAAAGATACCAACGGCAAGAGTTCCCCATACACCGCAGACACCGTGTACTGAAACGGCACCGACAGGATCATCAATGTGCAGAACCTTGTCGAATAACTCAACAGACGCGACAACCAGGATACCCGCAATAAGACCGATAATAATGGCAGCACCGGGTCCGACAACCCAACATCCGGCAGTAATACCGACCAGACCGGCCAGAGCACCATTGAGGGACATTGAAACATCAGGTTTACCGAAGGCAATCCATGTGGTGAACATGGCTGCAATAGAACCTGCAGCCGCAGCTAAAGTTGTTGTAACAGCAACGGCAGCCATGCTGGAGGGATCTGTACCGCTCAGTGTAGAACCGGCATTGAATCCATACCAGCCGAACCAAAGGATAAATACACCCAGGGCAGCTAAGGGCATGTTGTGACCCATGATAGCTTTTACATTTACTTTTCCATTTATTTTGACATATTTTCCGACTCTGGGTCCGATGATGATGGCACCCATAAGAGCAGCCCATGCACCTACAGAGTGAACTACGGTGGAACCGGCAAAGTCATGGAATCCCATGGCACTCAACCAACCGCCGTTCCATATCCAGTGACCGGAAATGGGGTAGATCAGTCCTGAGATGACTACAGAGTAGATGAGATAGGAAGAAAACTTTGTTCTTTCTGCCATGGCACCAGATACGATAGTTGCTGCTGTTGCAGCAAATACAACCTGGAAGAACCAGCCCAGTGAATCTCCGCTTGCAAGGAAGAAATCACTTGTTCCGATAAACCCACCCGCAGATTCACCGTACATGAGTCCCCAACCGACTGCCCAGTACAAGATGGCACCGGCGGAAAAGTCCATAAGGTTTTTCATGATTATGTTTCCGGCATTCTTTGCTCTTGTAAGTCCTGTTTCCACCATTGCGAATCCGGCCTGCATAAAAAATACAAGGCCTCCGCAGATAATCAGCCATATGGCGTCAAATGCTGCTGAATATAAATCCAGTGTGTCTGTGAGTTCATCAGCATGAACGCTGACACTCAGTAATAAAGCCAGAATTGTGAAGATCAAAATCTTCCTGCTCTTTTTCATTTGGAAATACCTCTCCTGTTTTGTGTTCTGACTCCCTATAACGCAGGAGTTGTGCCAAAAAAAGAGGACATATAAAAATGAATAATTTAAACTGATACATTGTAAGGAAATAGAAGTTTAAATAAAAAGAGATCCCCGGGAGGACCTCTTTTTTACCAATATAATTAATTGACTATTTGATACATTTATGTAGCTATAATGCTCATGTCCTACATATTTGTACGATATTTACGATAATTTATGTCATACTTTTTGACCCTCAAACCCATTATCCGTTCCGTTATATCCAGTTTGCGGGCTGCTTTTGCCATATTGCCCCTGTTCGATTTCAAAGCTTCTTTTATCAGCTCGATCTCGAGATTCTCGACTGCCTGCAGCAGGGTTGAGTGTAATCCTGTGTCTGAGGATTCGGCGGACTGGAGACTTGGAGGCAGGTGGTAGGCATGAATCACCTGGTCTGTACTGAGGAGGGAGGCCCGCTCAATACAGTTTTCAAGTTCACGTACATTTCCGGGCCAGTGATAACTCATGACCAGATCGATGGCTGAGCTTGATATCCTTTTAACTGTTTTGCGGTTCTTTCTACTGTATTTTTCAATAAAGAAGTCTGCCAGGAGCATGACATCTGTTTTTCTTTCACGTAGAGGGGGAATATGAACGGGGAATACATTTAATCTGTAGTATAGGTCTTCTCTGAATGTTCCACGTGTAATTTCTTCTTCAAGATTTCTGTTTGTAGCGGCAATGATTCTGACATTGACCTTTATTGTCTCAGAACCGCCGACCCGTTCAATTTCTCTTTCCTGCAGGACTCTGAGCAGTTTGACCTGGGTCATAGGAGAGAGCTCCCCGATTTCATCCAGAAATATTGATCCACCGTCTGCCATTTCAAAACGGCCTTTTCTGGTCGCCAGAGCTCCGGTGAATGCCCCTTTTTCATGGCCGAAGAGTTCACTCTCAATGACACTTTCGGGAAGGGCTGCGCAGTTCACCTTGATAAAAGGTTTTTCTGCTCTCAGACTGTTGTAATGGATGGCATGAGCTACAAGTTCCTTACCCGTACCGCTTTCTCCTCTGATCAGAACAGTGGCTTCACTCCTGGTTACCTGGGCGATAAGGTCGAAAACTTCCTGCATTGCCTGGGAGCTTCCTATCATATTATCCGGCTGGAAACGGTCTTTCAGTTCATTCTGCAGCCGTGTGTTTTCTTCAAGCAGTTTTTCTTTTTCTTCTTCAGAACGTTGTCTGAGTTTTACTGCCCTGGCAATCATACTCGCTACAATTGTCAGAAGTCTTACATCGTCTTCCAGATCAAGACTTGAATCCTGGTAGGGTCTGTCTACACTGAATGCTCCGATTACCGCATTCCCGCTTTTAATGGGTACACAGATAAATGAGGTCTTTCGGTTTTTCTTTCGTGCACCCGTTTTATCCAGGAAGGATGGCTCTTCATCGATATCGGGAATAATCATAGGCTGTCCAGTCTGGACAACTTTACCGGTTATTCCTTCTCCAATCTTATAGCGGCCTTTCACCTGTTCTGCACTGGAGAGTCCAAATGCCGCTTCTATGGATATGTCACCTGTTTTTCTATTTAGAAGGGTTATGGTTCCCCTCTCCATTCCGATATTTTCAGCCAGAGGCTCAAGAAGGGGAGTAATAACTTCCTTCAGATCCATATCCTGGTCCAGAATCTGGCTGATTTCGAATAAAAGTGTAAGTTCTTTAATTTTTCTACGGTAGTGTTTTGAATTCATTGCTTCTGACATGAAAATATCATACATATATGTAGGAATTGATGCAAGGTGGTTCAGGACAGTATTTATTCGATATCTGTTAATAAAATCGAAAGGGTAACTGAGCTGCCATAATTGGGTGCAGCAGATGCTCGGAAATTAGAAGCAGGGCAATTATCAGCAAAAGAGACAACAGGGGAGTGAGGAACAGTGAAGTGCTGAGAAGTTCAGGTTCTGTGGCATCTTCTGTAAACAGTCTTGATTCCATGGCGTCCGAGAGATCCTCGGCTTTTATCAAAACTCCGTTTAACAGGGGTAGTCCCATATGTATCAGGTTTCTAAGAGGTTTACGGGCACTCCATCCACAGCGGGAGGCCATGGCATCCCTGATTTCATTCATCTCTTCAAGAATTATCGGAATGAGGGTGAGGGACAGTCCCATCTGTGTACTGATTCTTCCGGCAGGTAACAGGGGGATGTGTTTTAAAACCTGATAAAATGCCGGCGTGATGCACATGGGGTCACTGGACATGGTAAAAAGCTGAGCCATCCATAAAATATAGATAAAGCGGAGACTTCTGAGTCCCGCGGTCAGTGATGCCTGTACAATTGCTGTTTCGGTCAGTATGAGTGAGAGAAAATTACCTGCAAAAATAATTGTCGGCATCACTAGTATCAACAGCGGCAGGGATAGGGTAGAACGGTTTTTCCGGACTCCCAGGTGCAGGAGAAGAAGAAAGGGCAGAAGGAAAAGCAGTCTGAATATACTGACCTGAATCAGCAGGAGACTTACCGTGATCATAGCTGCAAGTTTGATCCGGATGTCAGTGCGGTGCAGGATAGATGTCCCCGGTTGATATTGAAATATCAGAGTTTCAGCCATGTCATGCTCTCCATATTCCGATTATCACCCCAGGGTCTTCTGATTCCGTAATCTTCAACATCATTTAGAATGTCTGCAGGGCTCCCCTTTTTTACTACCTTTCCCTTATCCATAAGAATCAGTCTGTCAGCATGTGCCAGTGATTTTTCAAGATCATGAGTAATCAGTATTATTGTTTTTCCCTCATTGTGAAGACGGGTGATGTCTTTTAGAACATCCTGAACTCCATTCCGGTCCAATCCGGTGAATGGTTCGTCCAGTACAATGATTTTCGGTTCCATTATAAGCACAGCCGCCAGGACGCAGCGCCGCTTTTCTCCTCCCGACAGGCTATGGGGTCTTCTGTTTCTGAGTTCTGTTAGGGATAGTTCTTTAAGGAGTAAATCCATTTTTTCATTGATGAGGCTGCGGGGCCATTTCAGATTTTCTGCACCGAAGGCGATGTCCGATGCAACTGTCTGGCCGACAATCTGGCTGTCTGCGTTCTGAAACACAAGTCCGATCTGCCGTCTGGCAGCAGTCAGATCCTCTCTGATATCTCTGCCGTCCAGAAGGATCTTTCCACTCTGAGGCTTCAGAAGACCGTTGAGATGACGCATCAGCTGGGTTTTTCCCGAGCCGTTTGGACCTGCGATAATAGTGAAACTGCCTTCGGAAAAGCTGAGATTAATATCATCCAGTACTTTTTTACCTTCGGCGTAGCTCCGGTTCAGGGCTTTTACTTCAAGCACTCCACACTCCCTATTTTTAATTATTCTTCTGATTTCAGGAATTCCTGAAATCTATCTTTCAGACTGAAACCCAAGGCGGCTGCAGCTGCGGATTTAATTAAAAACCCGGGAATAAAAGGTATCAGTCCGGCCTGCAGAGCAGCGGACCATTCCATGGAAAGACTGTATTTGAGCCAGGGGAGTCCTGGAAGATAGATCAGTGCACCGGCAACCAGGGCTGTCAGAGCAGACAGTAGAATACGCTTCCCTCTGGAACTGTCTTTAATTGGATTGAACATAAGCCCACCGGCAAGGGCCGCCAGGAGATAACCTGCCAGGAAACCTCCGGTGGGGCCCATAAGTTTGGCTATTCCGGCGGTTCCTCCGGCAAAAACGGGGAGACCGATAATGCCAAGAATCAGATAGGTTGCCACAGAAGAGAGACCAATCCCGGGCCCCCCCAGCATACCGCTTAAAACAACAAACATTGTAGTGAGTACTATGGGTACCGGGCCTACAGGGATTGTGAAAAAGGAACTGGCTGCTATGAGTGCCGTGAAAACAGCGCTGAGTACGGTTCTTCTGATCTTATTTTTTGACATAATTATTCTCCAACTTTTCTATAATTTCTTTATTATCTGCTGTCCGGGATAATTCCCAGTCATGTTTCAGATTTTTAATAATTGATACACGGTTAATTTCCCTGCCGCAGTGCATTTTTACCGAAGTCAACGGCAGAGGGGGAGAGTCGTTGAGGTGGATTCCAAGGCCCAGAGCATACCAGAGAAGCTTATCAGCTCTTACCTGATACTCATCAAGGAGTCCTCCGATCTTCCGATCGTTCAGGAACAGTCCACCTTCTTCTGAGTAGGAGAGGGCCTCCTGCTGTACCCCTTCAAGGGCCGTGAGGGTTTGGAGTGCTGTCAGAATACCCTTCTGTTTCATAAGCTTTACAGACGCCAGAGGCAGACTGTCTCTTATTACAAAGGTCATATAGATTCCGCCGCTGGGAGAATCCCAGAGACCATCAGTTCTGTTGATTCCGGCACTCTGGTGCTCGGCCAGTATTGTGAATGTTCTGCTTTCCGCAGGCTGCAGTCCTATCTGTCTGACTGCTTCATCCATGGTTGAGTTAAGCTCATTATAAAACAGAATATCCTTATCACTGCTGAACTCCAGGTCTGTGAAGTAATCTCCCTCTGCTGTCATTCTGTAACCCCGGGAGCTGGATTCCACAGGATATCCCTGTTCAAGGAGTGACTTGATCTGTTTCCATACGGCCACCCGGCTTACGCCGATGTTCAAGCTGATTTCTTCTCCTGAAAGCCAGGAGGGCGATTCTTTTAACTGATCAAGTATCTTCTGTTTTGTGCTTTTTTTATCGTTAACCATAATTTCAGTTAGAGGTTAACGAAAGATGGAGGAAAGATCAAGTCCTGTCAGGGATGGCATGAAAGAAATATATTGTGATTTAAATATCGGAAATAATCAGTTATTATCTCTAAGGTTGCATATAAGGATACTCCATGAAAACAATTCTGAATCCTTCCGCCTTTAAGGGGAATTTAAATAAGAAGAGATATTTTGAAGGCTGGTATCTCAAGCATGTCTCTGCAGATAACAGCAGTATTTATTCCTTTATACCGGGTATTTCACTCTCCCCGGGAGACAGACACTGTTTTATACAGGTTATCAATGGAATTACAGGGCAGACCTGGTACATCTCCTACCCTTTAGAATTATTCAAGGCTGATAAAAAGACATTTAATGTGCAGGTGGGAGACTCCTTTTTTTCCGCCGATTCCAGTACTGTCAATATTGACAGCCCTCAGCTGAAAATATCCGGTACCATCCATTACAAAGATGCATCCCTCTATCCCCGTAGTCTGACTCATCCCGGTATTATGGGATGGTTTTCTTTTATTCCGGGTATGGAGTGTCGTCATGATGTTCTTTCCATGAGTCATTATATGTCAGGAGACCTGGAAGTTAATGGAGGGAAAATCTCTTTTGACGGGGGTAAGGGATATATTGAGAAAGACTGGGGATGGAATTTTCCCAGGCAGTATAGCTGGATTCACTGTAATCATTTTGATGATGGGGATACTTCTTTCCTGGTAGCCATTGCGACAATTCCACTGGGTCCCTTCAAATTTACAGGATTCCTCGGTTTTTTCTCTTGGAATGGAGTGCATCGTGTTTTCGGAACCTGGAACCGCTGGAAAGTTAAGGATATTAGTTTTGGTGATACCCTGAATGGAAGAATAGAACTTAAGGGTGGGGATGAGTCCATTGTCTGCAGAGTTGAAGGCAAACCGGGTGGGGCTTTGAAGGCTCCGGAGCATGGTGCCATGAGCAAGGTTATTAAGGAGAGTATCAACTCTGTTATTTATCTTGAGTACCATGATGCCAGCGGGGGGATACACGAGTTCAGGGGGACTCCTGCTGCTTTTGAGCGGCGAGACTGATCAGTGGATTGATTATAGAGGCAAGACACTGTATTCCTGCCGGACGCCTGAGGCCTGCCGGACAGCCTGAGGCCTGCCGGACAGCCTGAGGCCTGCCGGACAGCCTGAGGCCTGCCCGGCAGTTCAGTGAGGAGGGTTAGAAGGGACCGAAACCGATTCCCACCGCTATCATCAGAAATACCATGGAAAAGAGTGCGATGGAGACCTGCATCTTCCAGGTCCATTTCAACCATTTGGGATAGCTGACAACAGTAAAACTGAGTCCGATCAGAAGGAGCGCATTTGTGGGAAAGATCATATTGGAGAATCCGTCTCCCAGATCAAAAGCAAAAACAGCAGTCTGTCTTGTCAGACCCACAAGATCTGCAAGGGGTGCGATAATGGGCATTACCAGGAATGCCTTGGCCGATGCACTGCTGATAAAGAAGTTAAGGAACAGGGTCAGAACATAGATATAGAAAGCGGCAAGGTAGGGATTTGTTCCGCTGATTATTTCACTGGCATGATAGAGGATGGTGTCCATCACCTTTCCCCGGGTCATTATGTGTGGGACACTCATTGCCATTAGAATAAGAATGATACCGGGAAGCATATTCAGAGCTCCCGAAATGAGTATTTTCAGCAGTTCTGTCCCCTTGTATCCAACGATAATCCCCGCTCCGGCTCCTCCGATAAGAAAGAGAAGGGCAACAGTGGGGAAGGCGGCATCAGAGGGGATGGCCGGGATCAGTCCGGCCAGAATCATAAATACGATAGCGATTCCAAGACATATCCCGAAGAAGAGAGCTGCTTTAACCTGGGCAGGATTAGCCTCATTACCGGCTTCCAGAATTTTTTCAGGTGAAAATTTATTCCTGACCACCTTGTCGGCTTCGTATACCGGAGAGAGTTCGGGGTTCTTCTCTATCTTCATTGCGTATTTCTTCACAGAGAAGAAGCAGAGGAAGTAGATAACGATAAAAAAGATTATTCTGAACCAGGCTCCGGAGAAGAGGGGCAGGTCTGAAAGCTTCTGTGCAACGGCGATTGTGAAGGGATTCGTAACGGCAGCAGCAAAACCGAAGCTGAGGGCAAGGAGACTCATTCCCAGACCGGTAAGGGAGTCCCATCCCAGAGCCAGAGCCAGGGGGACAATGATAACGATCAGAGGAACCAGTCCCTCATAGACTCCCACGAAGGCAGCAAGAAACATCATCACAAAGATCATTACCGCCATTAGGGTGTATTTTCTGTTTTTAAACTTCCGGACGGCCACAGCAAGCATTTCCTGCATGACACCGCCTTTTTCCAGAACCGTAAATGATCCTCCCAGGAAAATCATAAAGAGTGAAAGAACCAGAACCATAAGCCAGTTATCTCCCCAGATAACTTCTATGGGAGATGTAAACCAGCGCCATACCGGATAATCTACGGATGAGATATAAGTGAAAGAATCGGCAACAACCTTTTGTCTGCCCTCTTCAAATACCCTGTCATAGTTTCCCGCAGGAATCCACAGTGTCAGGAATCCTGAAAAAATAATCAGGGCGAAGAGGATTGCAAAGGCCGTTAAAAAAGGTTTCAGGCCAATTTTCAGCATGGAATCATCTTTCCCTCTTTCTTCTGTCTCTGCGCTTTCTGTGCTCATTGTTCTGTCTCCTGTTAGTTATGAAAATAGGGTCGGTATCTGAGAGGCCTATAGCTTTTTAATGAGTTTGTAATAAAAGCCTAGAGCTCTGTTCAGATTTTCCAAACTGACTTTCTCATTTACTCCATGGATGGAATTTATACTCTCTTTGCTGAGAATCAGCGGGGTAAAACGGATAATCTGACCAGTCAGATCTCTGTAGTATTTTGAGTCGGTGGAACCATTGACCAGAAAGGGTGCCGGAATAACTTCCGGGTGAGTTTCAGCCAGAGTCTCCTTTACCCAGTTATATCCCCTGTTCTCACCATGAACCGGCTCTATAGGATTGTTTGAGGGCCAGTTTCCTGCATCTTCGATCTTTATATTCAGACCCTTCAGTTTTTTCTCATGTCTTTTTTTGAGGGCTTCAATTGTGTCTCCGGGAACTATCCTGTGGTTTACCATACAGCTGGCTTCTCCTGGTATGATATTTTCCTGTTCTCCTGCCCTGGCGACCGTAAAGGCCTGGGTGGAGCGGATCAGACTGTCTGTTGTTCTGCTGCCTGCAAAAATAAGGCGAATCAGGGGATTGAAGAGCCATAGATTGGCAAACACAACACCCAGTGGGAGGGGTACATGGGGAACGAAGCTTTTCAGCATCCCCTTTATCTGGGTAGTAAGCAGTGAGGGTTGTCTTCTCTTTTCGATACGGGTAATTCCCCTGGCTAATCGGGTGACAACGGTTCCCTCCGCAGGGGGCATGGATGAATGACCGCTGTCTCCGTGGGCAGTCAGTTTGAAGGTGACAAATCCTTTTTCGGCCAGACCGATCAGACCAACGGGTTTATCACCGAGAAAGCTGAGCATGTTTTCTGCTATCACTCCGCCTTCGTCCATGACCATTGCAAATTTCAGCCCCTTGCTTTTGAAATAGGCCGACATTTTTGTAGCCCCTCTTGCTCCGGCAACCTCTTCATCTCCCCCAAAGGCAAAATAGAGTGAGCGTTCAGGTTGAAAACCCTCTTTCAACAGCCTTTCACTTGCTTCCATCATCATTCCAAGCTGGGATTTAATATCAAGAGTTCCCCGGCCCCAGAGTACACCGTCTTCGATAAGTCCGCTGAAGGGGGGCTTTTTCCAGCTTTCACCACCCTCTTCTTCGGCTGGCACTACATCGTAGTGGGCAAGAAACAGTACAGGTTCTTTATCAGCATCTTTTCCGGGCCATTTATACATTATCTGATAAGGATCGGGTGTTTCTCTCTCCATCTTTTCATGAACAAGAGGAAAGAGTTTTACCAGTGTGTCCTGAAATTCCTTCAGGGAGGATTCATCTACTTTTTCTGAATCAGTCCAGGATACAGTGGGGATGCGTATCAGCTGGGCCAGTTTTTCAGGGAAATCCCCCGACTCAAACTCTGCAGGAGGTCTCTGAGGATGAGAGCTTCCTGATTTTTGTACTAAATATGGTATGAAAAGAATAAGAAAAAAGAGAATAATAATTATTAGGGGCATACTTTCAGTCCTTACTTGTGCCTTAATTGTGTGATAGAACAGGTTCAGTGTATATTGTAGCGCTGTTAATTCGCAAGCCCATGGGGCTCTGAACCGTTAAAACACCGAAGCCTTAAACGGACTCCGGCAGCAAATAGGAACGCAACTATGGAAGAAAAAAAATTAAATCAACTCAATGAATATCTCAAATCAATGGATCTGCCCTTTCAGTTTCCCCTGGTGGAGGCACTCATCAGAAACAGCCTGGCAGCCAGGAGTGGAGATGCCGAAGATATTACTGCCAGACTCTATAAACTATCCGATTCGGTTCCTCCCGGAGAGGAGGCCTCACTCCTTTTCGAGCAGCTGATCTTTGACCTTTTTAAAGAACAGAAAACTGCTTTTGATCGGAATGATGATGAACTGATTTCTCCTATGAGAGAGCGGCTTATGACTCTCCTTGACCGCTGGACCCTCCTTACGGATTTTCTCCATGATGATAAACAGGCAGAAATAAGAGGGCGGGAAGAGATTGTAAGAGAGATGGATGAACTTCTTAACTTCAGCCAGGGACTGCTGAACCGGGTGAATCATCCTGCTGATGAGGATGGAGAATCCCTTGGTGAACTGGACTTTCTTACTCAGCAGAGCGAAGAGGTTCTGATCCGGATTATGGAAAAAATTGACGAGATACTGAATCCTCCCCAGGCTCATGAACATCCCGACGGAAAAGAATCCATACTGACTCTCAAGGTCAGCCTCCCTGATCTTTCCCGCCCCGTATGGCGCCGGATTAAAGTTTCGGGGCAGATAACTCTGGCTCAGTTTCATCTGGTTCTGCAAAAGACAATGGGCTGGTGGGATCTTTACGGCCATCAGTTTGAACAGGCCGGCCGGTTCTGGGGAAAGGATGATGATGAGAAAAAAGAGATAGAAGATGAGGGGGGTTGTCTGGTGCAGACTCTTCTTGAAGAGGAGGATGATCTTCTTCACTACTATTATGATCTTCCCGAAGGTTGGCACCATAAAATTTATGTTGAATCTGTAAGCGAGACTGCAGCCACCGCCCCTGAGACCAGAGGATTTATTCTGGAATGCCTGGACGGCGCCGGGGCCTGTCCTCCCGAAGACTGCGGAGGTCCTGAAGGATTCAGGATGCTGCTGGCCTCCTTGAAAGATGATGCCTCTTCCGATCTTAAGGCTGACTTTGCCTGGGTGGGAGACTTTAATCCCGATGTTTTCTCAGTGATTGAGGTTAATAAAGAGCTGAAAACACTGCTTTGATTCTATCATAAAAAAAGGGCTTAACCCTTCTGGGGTTAAGCCTGTAATTACTGAGTTAAATATTTTAGAAGACTATTTTCAGAACGTCTTTAATGGTTTCCACGGGATAGAATTTAATCCCTTTACGGATATGTTCGGGAATCTCATCAAGGTCCCTCTCATTCTGTTTGGGAATGATAATTTCCTTCATCTTGTTGCGCCTTGCAGCAATTGTTTTCTCTTTCAGTCCGCCGATGGGCAGAACCTTACCGGTCAGTGACAGCTCGCCTGTCATGGCCAGGTTCTTCTTCATCACCTTACCCATAGCCAGTGACAACAGTGCGGTTGCCATGGTTATTCCGGCAGAGGGACCATCCTTTGGTGTGGCACCTTCTGGTATATGGAGGTGGATGACATTCTTTTCAAAGAACTCCTGTTTTATCCCGTATTCAGCTGCAATCTGTTTTACATGGCTGTACGCGATGCTGGCGGATTCTTTCATTACATCCCCCATCTGACCTGTCAGCTGAAGGCCTCCCTTACCGGGGACACTGATGGCTTCGATGATCAGGGTATCTCCGCCCATACTTGTCCAGGCAAGGCCCACCGACATACCGGGTAGGGTTACTTTTTTAATCTCATCATCTCTGAAAATCGGTTTCTTCAGATAATCTTCCAGATTGACTGTTGTTATACGGATGGGGAGTTCTTCTGTCCCCATTACTATTTTCCGGGCAGCCTTACGATGAATCTTATCAAGGGATTTTTCAAATGTTCTTACACCTGCTTCCCGGGCATAACCGTCCACAATGCTTCTCAGTGCTGTTTTGTTATAGATTATCTGACCCTTTTTAAGACCATGTTTTTTCAGGGACTTAGGGATCAGGTATCTTTTGGCAATCTCAATCTTCTCATCAGTGATATATCCCGAGAGTCTGATTATCTCCATTCTGTCCAGAAGGGGACGGGGAATGGAGTCCAGAGTATTGGCTGTGGCAATAAAAAGTATGTGGGACAGATCGTAAGGGAGGTCGAGGTAATGATCACGGAAGGCTATATTCTGCTCGGGGTCCAGTACTTCCAGTAGAGCCGATGAAGGATCTCCCTGATAGGATTGTCCCAGTTTGTCTATCTCATCGATCATAAATACAGGGGCCTTGTTTTTGACAATCTTCAATCCCTGAATAATTTTACCGGGCATGGCGCCCACATATGTACGGCGGTGACCCTTTATTTCGGCTTCATCCCTCATTCCACCTACGGAGAAACGGAAGAATTCTCTTCCCAGAGCCCTGGCTATAGATTTACCGATTGAAGTCTTACCGACTCCCGGAGGTCCCACCAGTACGATTATCGACCCTTTGGTATCTGCTTTAAGTTTCCTTACTGCAAGGTATTCAATAATTCTCTCTTTAATATCTTCCAGACCGTAGTGGTCCTGGTTCAGAATCTTTTCACCCTTTACTATATCGATGACATCGGGTTCGGGATCTTCCCAGGGGAGATTTACAATGGTTTCAAGATAGTTTCTGGTGACAATATATTCTGAAGAGGAGGGGTCCATCAGAGAAAATTTCTCCATTTCCCGGTCCACCTGCTCCTTGATTTCACCTTCGAAGTCAAGTTTATCCAGCATCTCCTTGAACTTGAGGTATTCGCTGGATTTGGAATCCACCGGTTCGCCCAGTTCTTTTTTAATGGCCTTGATCTCTTCCCTCAGGAAATATTCTCTCTGGCTCTTTTCGATCTTTTCGTTGATCTGTGTGGCTATCTTTTTCTGAATTCTGAGGAGATCCTGCTCTTTCTTGATGTAGACCAGAACCTGTTCCATTCTGGCTCTTACATCGAGCTGTTCCAGAATCAGCTGCTGCTGTTTTCTGTCAATATTAAGTATGGAGGTGATAAAGTCGGCAATCTTACCGGGATTATCGATATTTACCATATTCAGACGCATCTCTTCTGAGAAGAGAGGATTGTCTTCTGATATCTGCTTCATCTCTGAAATGACTGAGCGGGTCAGAGCCTTGAGCTCATCTTTCTGTTCGCTTTCGATGATGTCGTCCAGATATTCCACCGCTGCAATCAGAGGGGCATCGCTTGTGAAAAATTTTCTGATCTTAAAGCGCTTTACTGTGGAGATAAATATATTGACCCCGCCGTCGGGCAGGTTAATTTTCTTAACTATTTTTGCGGCTGTTCCCACCTGGTAGATATCTTCGGGACCCGTGGCATTCTCATCTTCCTCTTTTAAAAGAATAAGACCGATGACCTTATCGTTATCCATGGCCTGATTCACAATATCAATATCATCATTGGAGGTGATCATGATGGGAGTGAAGATTCCCGGGAAAATTGGTTTTCCAAGGAGGGGCACTATGAATAATTTATTTGGCAATGCCTGTTCCGCAACAATAATCTCTTTTTCTGACATGTATAACCTCTATTTTCTTATCCTGCTTCTATTCAGAATCTTTTACTGATATATATACAACTGTATCAGAGATAGATAGAAGAGTATTCCTATAGAATTTAAAATTTCAGGCCCTTAAAGGCAAGACATTTCTCTCTTTTCCACAATGAAGCTTTTCCCTATACTGAAAGGGGAGTCTGAATGAATCGTCATATTAAAGAAAATTACATCCCTCTAAAAGCCTCCGACCTTGGAGAGAGCCATAAACTGGTTCTGGTTCTGACTCCCGAACAGGGGTTGATCAGAGCTGCTGTTTTCGGCGCAAAGGGGAAAAAAGGCGGGCCCAAACGGATATTAATTCAGCCCTTTTCTCTCTGCCGGGGAGATTTCTATTACGATCCCGTTAAAAAGCTATGGCGTCTGGATGAGGGAGAATCTCTTGAGAGCCGCGACTCCTTTCATCTGTATCTGAACAGATATTATGCCGCTCTGTTCTGGGCCGATCTGATTATTCAGAGTCATGCCGGCGGAGGCAGCCGTGATTTCTTTCTTATGTCCCGGGATTATTTCAAATCACTTGATGATGCTGAAGATACTCAGATTCCACGGATTTTCCTGAAGGCTCTCTGGGGTTATCTGGAATTTGAAGGAATTCGTCCAGATCTTTCCACTTGTTCCCGCTGCGGCAGAAAGGCCCCGGCCAGAAAGGCAGTCTGCTATTCCTCTGAGGGACAGACTGTCTGCTCGGACTGCAGGATGAATACGCTGCCGGTTCTCAGTGCCCGGGGGCGGAGTATGCTGGAGTCGGGTTTTGAGTCCGGTGAAGAACTGGACCCTCATACCGCAGAAGAGCTCTCTTCATACCTCCTCTCCGTATTGAAATCATTATTCCGTATAAAGATGGATAAAAATTCGTTAAAAATTATTCTGAAATAAAAAAGCTGTAATTGTTTAAATATATCTGTGTTAATATAATTCCTGGAGTTAAAAATAGTAATTACTGGTGAAAAAATGAAAAAAACACACAAACGTTTCAGAGGCACCCTTGCCTTTACCCTCAATCTTTATTTCCTTGTCTTTTTGACAATGATTTTCGGCGTTCTAGGGTATTTTATCAGACAGACCGCCTATTCCCTGATTATGAAGGAGCAGAAGGCAAATCTGGTTCGTCTGTCAGACTCCATTACGGATATGCTGGCACTGCAGATTGACAGTGTTGGTGAGCTCGCCTATGCCCATTCAATAAATCCTGTTTTTGCGGAGAGTCTGACCCGGGGTGATTTTTACAAAGTGGATACGGCATTGATGAAGCTGAAGAAACAGAATGATTTCTTTGAGGCTGTTTATCTTATGGATGAAAAAGGAAAAGTCATCGGAACAACAGATCAGAGACTGAGAAATCAGGATTATTCCAATACAGATTATTTCTTTGAAACAATGAAGACCACTGAGCATTTTCGTATTGAATCGGTAATCCTGAAGGCGGGTGTTACAGCTTATCCTTCATCTATGATTACCGCTCCGATTCATTATAACGGTGCAACCGTAGGTATACTTGTCATATCCATGAATATGCAGAAATTCGGTGATGAACTGATAGTCAGCAGGAAAATTGGAGACACAGGCTTTCCTTATGTCATAGACAGCAAAGGTGTTGTGTTTATTCATCCGGAGCCAGAGTATCTTTTTTACAATTCCTTTCGATGGGACTTTATTAATGAGGTCCGGGAGAGTGGGGAAGAGAAGATCTATCACCCCTACAGTTTTAATGGTGTGGAGAGACAGGCAGCATTTGTATGGATGGACAATCCCCACTGGCTTGTGGTCACAACTATTGAGGATAGTGAAGTCTTTATGATTTCGTCGAAGATCACTCAGGTGTTGATTCTCCTTTTTATTGCTGCTGATGTTTTTCTTGTTTTCTTTCTCGGTTTTGTTGTAAGACGCAAAATTACAAGCCGGCTTCTTCCTCTTGAAGTTCTGATGGGACAGGCCTCCGAAGGTATTCTGACGGACAGGGGAGAATCAAAGGGAAATGATGAAGTAAGCAGTATTACAAAGAGCTATAACGATCTTATTGAATCCCTGGGCAGCTTTTTTACAGGACTCAACATCAGAATGACAGATATGGATTCGGGTGGTACGGACCTTGCCGCAAATATGGAAGAGACTGCCGCGTCTGTTCATCAAATTAAAGCTAATATCAACAGTTCAATGAAACAGATCCGGACTCAGGATGAGAGTGTCAAGGAAACAGCAAGTGCTGTGACTCGGCTTGACGGCAATATAGCATCCCTTGAGCAGTCAATTGACCGGCAGGGAGTCAGTGTTCTGGATTCTTCCTCTTCAGTTGAAGAGCTTATTGCTCAGATTTCCGCTATTTCCAAATCCACCTCTGAGGCCAGAGAATGTATGGACGAACTGGTCTCTGCTTCCCGGACAGGTAAGGAAAAACTGGATCAGGTAGGCTCACTGGTAGATGAAATTTCGGAAGGTTCTCATAAGCTGGAAGATGCCAACAAACTTATCTCCAACATTGCTGCTCAGACAAACCTGCTGGCAATGAATGCAGCCATAGAAGCCGCCCATGCAGGGGACAGGGGCCGGGGATTCGCGGTTGTTGCCGATGAGATCAGAAAACTCGCCGAACAGTCCTCCAGGCGTTCAAAAGAGGTGAAAGAGTCTATTTCTCTGATCAATACAGGTATCATGGATATTGTAAAAGGCTCACAGGAATCGGGTTCTTCATTTGAAGTTGTTCAGAACGGAATCGGCAGAATGAACAGGATTACCGGAGAGATCCGTTCGTCCATGGAAGAGCAGGCCGCAGGAGGACAGGATGTCCTTGGATCTCTGGAAGATATGAAGCGTATTGCCCTGGAGGTAAAGGATCAATCTCAGGAGATGACAAAGGGGAATGAGCTTATAAAGGGTTCAGTAAATACCCTCAGTGACATCAGTATTCAGGTTCTTCAGGCTATGGAGGAGATCAATAACGGTATTAGCGAGATCAACCATTCAGTGGATAATATTTCATCTTTGTCAGAAAAAAACAGAGATAATATTGAAGCCGTCAGGACGGATGCATCAAAATATAGTGTATGATCAGGCTTTTTCTGGCCCTTCCTCTTTCTGAGGGAGAGGCTCAGGTTTTATGGAATAAATGGGAACCCTCCCGTTTCTCCTCTCCCCGCATCCGCTGGACTCCGGCGGATCAATATCACATCACAGTCCTATTCTTTGGAGACCTTGAGAAGTCTGAAATCCCCGTGATTTGTGCTCAGATGGATGAGGCCGCCCGGCTGTATTCTTCTCTTAAAGTAAAAACAGACGGACCCGGACAATTTCCTTTTAAGGGCCACCCCCGTGTATTTATAGAGCATCTTATAGAACAGGGGGCGACTGCTCAGGGGCAGCTCAGTTCGCTGCAGCATTATCTTTACTTGAATCTGAAAGACAGATATAAACTGGGAAATCGCAGGTTCAGGCCTCATATTACAACGGCTCGTATCGGGGGGAATCCAAAAAATACGGTTATTGATTTATTTAATGGGGAGAGCGGATTTTACGTTTCCGATGAAATAAGCTTTACTCTGGAGAATCTTGTACTGTTTGAATCTGTTCTGAGACCTGATGGCGCCGTCTACAGCCCGCTGTACAGCGTGAAACTTTAGGGCTGACAGAACATGCCGTTTAGGAGTATTTTAATAAGAGACAATTCATCGGGATAATGCCGGGATAATACAAAGAAGTAATCCCATCAGATAAATGTATCAGGGAAGGGAGTCGTCATGCGAACAGCAGATATCATTATGAAAAAACGTAACGGCGGAAAGTTGTCGGAAGAGGAGCTCCGTTTCTTTATCAATGGCTATGTCTCGGGGGACGTTCCCGATTATCAGGCCTCTGCCTGGCTTATGGCAGTCTATTTTCAGGGTATGGATGCGGAAGAGACAGGACTTTTGACCAGACTGATGATGGAATCCGGAAAAGTTATGGATCTCAGTGATCTCAAAGGCCCCCTGGTTGATAAACATTCAACCGGTGGAGTGGGGGATAAAACATCTCTCATTCTGGCTCCTCTCGCTGCAGCCTGCGGGGCGCAGATTCCCATGATGAGTGGAAGGGCTCTGGGCCACACCGGCGGGACCCTTGATAAACTGGAATCTGTCAAAGGATATAATATCTCTGCCTCAGAGCATGATTTAAAGCGTATAATCCGGGTGGCAGGTTATGCTGTTATAGGGCAGACTGCCGAGGTTGTCCCTGCGGACCGTAAGATGTATGCACTCCGTGATGTTACCTCTACGGTGGAATCCATTCCCCTTATCACTGCCAGTATCTTAAGTAAAAAACTGGCGGAGGGTGCGGATTCTCTTGTGTTTGATGTGAAATGCGGGTCCGGAGCCTTCATGAAAACCCTGGAGCAGGCTGAAATCCTGGCAGAGTCCCTGGTCAGAACCGGAGAGAGCATGGGGCGGAAAGTCATCGCCCTGATAACTGCCATGGAAGAACCTCTCGGTCGGATGGTGGGGAATTTCCTCGAGGTGGAAGAATCCTGGAACTGTCTTAAGGGAGAGGGTGCTGCCGATCTGATGGAAGTGACATTGGCTCTCTGTTCCCGGATGCTTATGGCCTCGGGGATCTGCAGAGATTCTGAAGAAGCCCTTGTACTCTGTCAGAAAAAAATTGATTCCGGGGAAGGTGCCGATTTTTTCAAAAAAAATATGGAAGCTCAAGGCGCTGACTGGGATTGGTTTATAAAAAGCTGCGGCAGCTGGAGAGCTCCTGTTAAGGGTGAATTCCGGGCTGCAAGTGACGGTTATATCAGCGAAATAAATGCTTTTCAGACGGGTATGTGTGCTCTGGGTCTGGGAGTCGGTCGAAACAAGGCAGATGATCCGGTTCAGCCTCATACGGGTATCCATTTTCTGAAAAAACGGGGAGATGATGTAAAAAAGGGTGATACAGTCTGTGAAATATTCGCTGTAGATGAAAAGGATGCTGAGAAGGCCCTTTTATCCCTTGAATCCATCGTTTCCATCAGTCAGGAAGAGCTGAAATCCTCTTCCCTTATACTTAAAGAACTTGGAGCCTGATAAAAATATAATGAAATGGACTAAAAAAGCTATCGATAATCAGCCGGTGCGGGATCTGGCCGGGCGGACCGGCATGGATCTGCTGCAGGCGTCTATACTGCTGCGGAGAGGTTTTTCTCTTCAGGAAAGCCGCTTCTTCTGTGAAGATGATCTGCGCTATCTGCATAACCCCTTCCTCTTTCGTCATATGGTGGATGTGGTGGACCGTATTCATACGGCTGCTGAGGAAGAGGAACATGTTCTTATCTGCGGTGACAGGGATGTTGACGGCATCACCTCTACCGTCCTTCTGTATGAAGCATTGAAGGAAGCCGGAATCACGGCGGAGTGGAAAGTGCCCACAGGTGAGGATGCCTACGGTCTCAGTCCCGAAGTTCTCAGGGATTTTTCTTCCCGGGACGGTACTCTTGTCTTCTGTGTAGACTGCGGAATCTCCGATTTTGAAGAGATCAGTCTGGCAGGAGAGTTAGGGATAGATGTCATTGTTCTTGATCATCATAATCCCCGGGGGGATGAACTTCCCGATGCTCTGTGTATTATCAACCCTAAGGTGAAAGAGGATAATTATCCATTTGAGGGGCTGGCAGGCTGTGCTGTTGTATCCAAACTGATCTGGGCTCTCTGTTTTGCCCGTACCGAACTCTATAACCAGGGATACTGTTTCTTCTATATAAACAGTGAAGAGGAGCAGCTGGAAATTTACCAGTATGTCAATCTTGTAGAGACCGGTAGAAAAAGTTATTCCCTGAATGAGGCTCTTCCCCTGGAGGCACTATCAGAAACACTCAGAGGCTGGCCTCTTTTTACATACGATCTACCCGGACAGAAGGCTGCCCTTGATCAGCTTTTCGGAAGCTCTGCGGATCTCCATCTTACGGATATCGCAATTCAGATCTGTCAGGATTTTCCCTCTCTCCAGGGAATGAATTTTCAAACATTACGTGATAAAAGCCGTCTGGCAAGATACAGTGAATCTGTTCCGGATAACGGGGAGGCTTTTCTCCATCTGTTTTCCGGCCTGATGCTTAAGCGTTACAGTAAATCCTTTGAGTCCTATGACCGTTGTCTGGATCTTGTAGCTCTGGGAACTCTGGCTGATCTGATGCCTCTGGTTGATGAAAACAGAATTGCAGTAAAGCGGGGAGTACCCCTGCTGACTAAGGCTGTAAGGCCCGGTCTGCGGGAGTTGTTTATAAGGCAGCGTCTCTTAGGGAAGACTCTGGAGAGTCATGATATCTCCTGGTCAATTTCCCCCTGGATAAACTCTTCAGGACGGATGGGGCAGGCCGATAAGGCTGTTGAGCTCTTTATTACCGAAGATGAGACCTTAAGATCCAGCCTTGCAGATGAACTTCATGATCTTAATCAGGAACGTAAAAAACTGGGAGACTCTCTCTGGGAGTCTGCTCTCGAGGAGAGCCGGCAGAGTATGGAAGACCTGGATAATAAGCTGACTCTAGTCCGCTCCCAGGAAATTCCCCGTGGAATAACCGGAATTCTTGCTGCTAAAATGGTGAATACATTTTCTGTACCTTCACTTATATTATCCCGCCAGGGAGACGGCAGTCTGTCGGGTTCTATCAGAAGTCCCAGGGGTTGTCCTATTCAGGATCTTCTGAAGTATCACTCAGCACTGTTTACGGATTACGGCGGGCATGACTGTGCGGCGGGATTCAGTATGGAAGGAGATAAGGAGAATGAATTTCTCCGGATGCTTAAGAAATACTGTAAGGGTTGGAAGCCGGAAATCTCAGAAGATATTCCCCAGGTTGATGCCGAGATCCCTGCTGAATATCTGAAACCTGAACTCTGGGATATGGTGAGCCGTCTGGGCCCATACGGTGAAGGATTCAGACCATTGATCTTCTTCAGCAAGGATATTCTGATAGAAAAATCAGAATTGATAGGAAAGGAACCGCAGAATCATTTAAAATTTTTATTGAGTACTGAAATCAGTAAGTTTCCTGCACTCTACTGGAATGCGGCAGAGAAATTTCAGGAATTCATGCATCCTGACAACAGGGTCAATCTGCTGTATCATGTAAGCCGCAACAGTTATATGAACAGGGAAACCCTTCAGATTACAGTGTTAGATATGGAGCCGGCAAATTGAAAAAGCGAATAATCCTCAGAATCCTGATCTTGTTTTTTATCTGCTCCCTGAGCATCAATCTGAATGCGGAAAGTCTCCTTTCAACACCTCATGCCTTTCCAGGGGATATTCTGACGGCCGTTGTGTATCAGGGTAGTGATGAAGATGAGATTCTTTTTATGCTCAAGGATGAGAAAGGGGTTGTCCGCTCGAATGCACCGGGGCTTCACTTTGAGATGGAAGAAGTTCCCGGAAACAGTTATATCGGCTTATTGGGGCTGAACTCAGATCTGAAAGCCGGCAATTACAAACTCAGAGCGGAAATCAGAAACTCAGGGGGACTTTCAGTTTATGAACGTCCTGTTCTTATCCGTTCACGAGATTTCAAAACAGAAGATATACCACTGAATCAGGAGATGACAAGTCTTCGGACTGATGACTCTGAAGAACGGAGGGATCAGGCCAGGCGTTTATGGGCACTTTTGAATAGACGCTCTGAAGCTGCTGTCCACTCGAAAGGTGTATTTTTATCACCTGTTAAAGAATTCATAATGACTTCCTGGTATGGAGATAGAAGGACTTATGTTTATACAGGAGGGGAAAAGGCCTCCTCCCTTCATAACGGCATAGATATGGCCGCCGATACGGGTACCGAGATCCTTACTCCTCTGGAAGGAACAGTCGTTATGGTGGAAGACAGAATTATAACCGGAAATACGGTAGTTCTGGAGCATCTGCCCGGGGTTTATTCACTCTATTATCATATGGACAGTGTAAATGTGAAGCTTGGAGATATGGTTTCACAGGGTGATTTTCTGGGTACTGTAGGGAGCACAGGACTGGTGACCGGACCCCATCTACACTGGGAGTTCCGTGTAAACACAATTCCTGTTGACCCGGAGAGATATCTTTCCCGTCCCCTTATTGACAAAGATGAAATATTGACCATAATAAACGATACTAAAGAACGATCCTAAAGAACAAGGGAGGTGATTTAATATCGCCAACATAAGAATTAGTGATGACGAGCCCCTAGAAAAGGCAATCAAAAGGTTCAAGCGTATGGTGGAAAAAGAAGGAATTATCCGCGAATGGAAAAAACGTGAATACTTCGAAAAACCCTCCACGATCAAAAACCGGAAGAAAAAAGCCATGATCAGAAAACAGGCTAAGAAACTCAGAAAAACTGAGACTACCCGGAGATAATCACTTAAAAAATTATGAGGCTGTTTCATTTATTTGAATCAGCCTCTTTTTTTCATTGGTGTTACTCTCTTTTCCTAGCTGTCTTTCCATGTTAGAATGTGCCCATGATTCAGTGGCTGCAGTATATAATAATCGTCCTTGGAATTGCTGGTTTATCCACTCTGGCCGGAGTGTATAGAATGCGTCGGAATAGAGAACAGCAAAAAAACCTTTCTTTAAACAGCACATTACAGAAACTTATAAGTCAGGATCAGTATGAGTATTATCTCATCGATGTCCGCTCTGAAGCTGAATACCGGAAGGGTCATATTCCCACAGCCATAAATGTTCCCTATGGTCTGCTCGGTACTTTTCTACCTACAGATAAACTTTTTACCAATATGGTCGTTTACGGCCGTTCTCCTCTGCAGTCCTCCCGGGCGGCGGCTATTCTCAGTGATGCGGGTTATTTCAATGTGACCAGTTTCGGGCCTATCTTCAAATGGAGAGGACCCGTAAGCCGAGGGAAGAGCGGGGGAAATGACAAAAAATCAGAAGATTCCAGCAGCTCCTCTCCCGCCTGAACTTAATACTGTTTCCTTCATCCGGGAGCCTCCTTAAAATTAATGCTGTCCTCACTCTTTAAAGATTATTATATTTGTACTATTCCCTTCGGCCTTATGCCCGGGAACAAGATAGGAGACATTAATGTCAGAACACAAGTATCCCTCTGCCTTCGAACTGCTTTCTGTGGATGAACTGGATGAGTACAGAGGCAAAGGTTATTTCTATAAACATAAAGTCACCGGATGTGAGATCTATCATGTCCATAATGATGATGAGGAGAATGTTTTCTCCTTTAACTTCCGTACACCCCCTTCAGACAGCAGCGGTGTGGCCCATATTCTGGAGCATTCTGTTTTATGCGGTTCCAGAAACTTCCCCGTAAAAGATCCCTTTCTTTCGATGATGAAAGGGAGTGTAAATACTTTTCTCAATGCCATGACCTATCCGGACAAGACTCTATATCCTGCAGCCAGCGTTCTGGAAAAGGATTTTTTCAATCTGATGGATGTCTATGGTGATGCTGTATTCTTTCCTCAGCTTAAGGAAGAGGTCTTCCGTCAGGAGGGGCATCGCCTGGAACTGGATGATCAGGGCAGGCTTGTCAGAACAGGTATTGTCTATAATGAGATGAAGGGAAATTACTCTTCACAAGAGGGAATCGCCTCTGAGTGGTCCATCAGGTCCCTTTTTCCGGATAACACATACAGTGTGGATTCAGGAGGAGATCCTGACTTTATTCACACACTCAGTTATGAAGACTTTGTTGATTTTCACAGCCGCTGGTATCACCCCTCCAATTGCCGTATTTTTCTCTATGGGAATATACCTTCTGAAAAGACTCTGAACTTTATTGAAGACCGTTTTCTTAAGGAGTTCAGCAGGAAGGAAATAGCATCGGATGTTGCTTTTCAGAAGTCCTGGGAGAGCCCGAGGGTCCTTGAGGAAACATGGCCTCTGGGAGAAGGGGACAGTACCGAGGGGAAAAGTACCATCAGCATGAACTGGAAGATCTTCGGTCATGGTGATCCGGTACGTCAGCAGAGTATGTCCATACTGACAGAGATGCTTATCGGAAATGCAGGAGCTCCTCTTTACAAGGCACTCCTTGAATCCGGTCTGGGTGATGATCTGTCCCCTGTGAGCGGTGTTGATTATGATCTGAATGAAGGCGTTTTTACAGTAGCCCTCCGTGGAACTGATCCTGATAATGCGGAAGCCCTGAAGGAGCTTGTCTTTAAAACTCTCAGTGATCTTGCAGAGAAGGGTTTTGATGAAGACCTGAAAGAGAGCTGCCTGCGTCTTGTGGAATTCCGTGAGCGGGAGATCAAGGGGGGCGGTCCCTTTGGAATGAGGCTGTTGAGAAAGGTGCTTAAAGGCTGGAACTATGGTTTTAACCCTGAGCAATCCATCCGTTTTGCTCCTGTGATGGAGGAGATCAGAAAGCTATCTGAAAAACCTGCCTATTTTGAGTCGATTCTGAAGGAATGGATTCTTGAAAACAGTCACTGGTCCCTCGTAACTGTCCGTCCCGACACACAGAGCCAAAGCCGTCAGGAAAAGGCACTCCGGGACGAACTGGATGCTCTGCAAAGCTCTTACTCCAAAGATGATACCAAGGCAATGGAAGAGAAGAACAAGGCTCTTGAAGCCTTTCAGAATATGGAAGATACGGGAGAGGTTCCCTTTCTTCATAAATCGGATATCCCGGTTAAAGTTAAAAATCTTCCATTTGAAAAACTTTCCAGCTCTCAGGGAACTGTTCTGGGGCAGGGGGTATTTACTAACGGCATCCTCTATAACGATATGGCTTTTTCGCTCAAGGATCTGGATTCCAGGTATTATCCCTATCTTCCCCTGTTTTCCAAACTTCTGGCCGGATGCGGGCTGCCGGGAATCTCCTATGATGTTGTGACCCGTGAACTCGCCCTTAAAACAGGCGGTTTTGGCGCTAATCTTGAAGCTGGTCATAAAGTAGGGGATGCCTCTGATGAAAAGCCCGAAGTTTTTCTCTACATCCGTCTGAAGATGCTTGAAGGACAGAGACAGGAGGCCCTCGATCTGGCTTCATCACTTCTCCTCAATGCCGATTTTGACAACCTTGTCCGTATGGAGCAGATATTGGTTGAACTCTGGAATGATCTGAAATCATCTCTGGTTCCGGGAGGACACTCTTATGTCCTCATACGGGGCTGCAGCCGTTTCAGCAGTTCTGCCATGCTTGAAGATCAGATGTTCGGCATCAGTCAGATTCAGTTTCTCGAAAAACTGCTCAGCCATAAGGAAAGACTCCCCGAACTCTCCGCTCTGATGAATGAACTGAGATCCAGAATATTCTGCAGCAGTAATCTGACTGTCAGTCTCACAATGGATGATAAGGCTGTGGATGCTCACAGAGAGAGTATGATTGAATTCTGGATGGAAAAACTTCCTGTATCTCCTGTTTCAGGTCCCATCAGTTCTGCTCTGGCAGATGATATTGAAATGCCTTCAGGAGCTCCGGATCTAACCATTGCCGAAGGGCTCAGCATTTCCACATCAGTGGGGTTTGTCGGCAAGGCTGTGAGAGGAAGCTCTCTGGCGGATAAAGAGCATGCCTCAGATTCTCTTCTCAGTCATCTTTTAAAAACCGGTCCCCTCTGGGAGAAAATCAGGATGAAGGGTGGTGCCTACGGTGCTTTCAGTCATCTCTCCGGCCTGGACAGAATATTCTCATTTGCGACATACAGGGACCCCGAAATAGAGAAGTCTCTTGATGCTTTTAAGGAGAGTATTGAGGAATATCTTGAGTTCAGTGATGAGGAAGAGTTGGAAAAAGCTCTTATTTCAGTAGTCGGTAAGGAGATGAAACCACTCTGCCCCTCAGAAAAGAGCATGATCGTACTAAAACGTTATCTCTATGATATCAATGACAAGCTGCGCCAGGATAAACGGGACAGTCTTATGAACTGCAGTCCTGCAGAGATCCGCAACTCCGGTAAAATTCTCTTATCCCGATGGGATGAAGATGCAGTCACAGTTATGGCACATCCGGATAAGCTGGATTCGGCATCAGCTGCTTTTCCCGGATTTAAGGAAAACAGGGTGGTACTGCCCCAGTAAATTAATAAGAATAATAAGTTCAAAAAAGACGGCGGTCCGAAGGTTTTCCTGATGCCAGAATATCAGATTGATAATCAGCATCAGCAGCCAGAGGACCTGCTGAACTTTCCAGAAAATAAAGAAGTTTTTCATCCGGTTTCTTATAAGTGAGACCGCAGGAATAATATAAAAAGGGTGTATCAGCAGAATATTGATATTCTGCCGGGCTACATCATGATCTGTGAAGAATGTGATAAAGTAGAAAAGCAGTCCAAACAGTGAAACTGCCGTCATTATTACGGTAAAGCTTATTTTTCCGCTTATTACAGCAGCCCGTGAGGATGACCCGCTCATCCACTGCAGAATAAGAAACAGAACTCCTGCAGCAAGGCCGAAGAAGAGTGCCTCGAATCCGTTTGAAGGTACCTTATCAGGTATTACTCTCGGAGAGCTGGACTCTGCAATCACAGCTTTCTCTAAAACAACACTCTCTGTTACTCCATCTAAATCAACGGTCAGTTCATCCAGCTGCCTCATAAGCTCATCAGGAAGGAACATTGTATCCCAGTAGGTAATCCCTTCATCTATGCTTCGTCCCTGAAGCATAGAGAGGAGCCAGTCCGGGAAAAAACTATGGCTTGTCCGGCTTCTGAACATTGTACGATAGCTTTCGCCGGAAGGGATACTGCTGACAGTCTTTAGCTGTCCGTCCAGGGCCTTGTTGATTATATCTCTGGGCCTTGTCGAACAGTTATCCCGGTAATGGTGGTAAAGATAGGTATTATTTTCAGGGAGTGTATTTTTTTCCAGGTTGTCTCTCATCTCCCTGATTTTATCCTGGGGTATATTGAGCTGCTGAACAGTTACATCCCGGTTTTCACGTACTATGAAGTTCAGGTAGGCATTTCCGGAGACTCCGATCTTCAGATAGATAAGCCGGCCCATGGCAAAGTTTTTATAGAAGCTTTCCGATTCAAATGAAAAGTTTCCGAAGTCGTAAAAACGGCTTTCATCTCCCTCTTCAATGATAATCCCCGTATGGCCGAACCATGAATATAGAGCCTCACCGGGACCAACTGTCAGTAGATAGCAGTTCATTTTTTCTTCTCCTGCAAGGGGGAGCAGCATAGTAAGTAGAAACAGCAGAATGAGTGAAAAACGTCTCAAATCGAACCTCCGAGGCATAAAATGGGCCTTACAACGGTATAATATTATTCCAAGGACCCTATTTTATCCAGCGTTTTGCAAAATTCTATTTAATTGATTTGTAAAAACGTGATAGAATAGGCATCAACAAATTGGCATAAGGAGCGATTTTATGGCTGAAAAAGAAACCCTGGTGGTATCATCAAAGGTTAAGAACTACATCAAAGGTAATGGGGATCTTAAATGTTCCGCAAAAGTAATTGATGTACTGTCAGACAAAATCAGAGAAATGTGTGACGCTGCAATCGAAAATGCAAAAAACGATAAAAGAAAAACAGTTCAAGAAAAAGATTTCTAAGAAAAGTTTCTCTTAGAATCAATTAAATGCTGCCCTTTTCCGGGGCAGCTTTTTTTTGGACTTTTTTTGGACTAAATCTGCTCAAGCCAGAGGCAGGGCCGTACTTTATCATCCACTGTCACAGCACTGGAAAACAAGAGAAAAGCTAAGAATCATGCCCGACCTGAGGTATGACCTTTACTATTCCTTGTAGACAAATAAATAACCCCGCCGGATAATTTAAATATAAACAGGGCTGTACCCGGCCTTGAACCGCGGGAGTTACAATAATGTCTCATTCAATAAGTACCACAGTACGTAGAAAAGATGCCGTTGCAAAGGCTTCGGGAGTCACCGAATATCTGTCGGACCAGTTTCTCCATTCTCCCCTTCATGCAAAATGTTATTACTCTTCCATCGCGAGAGGACAAATAATTTCGAGAATACTTCCTGATCTGCCGGAGGATTATTTCATCATCGGTGCCGATGATATTCCCGGAAAAAACAACCTTCATATGATAATTGAGGACTGGCCTGTCTTTGCAGATAAGGATGTCCGTTATTTAGGACAGATTGTCTATCTGGTAATCGGTCCGGACAAGGCGAAGGTTCTTGAGCTTCATTCTCAGATTAAGATTGAATATAAAGAGGATACTCCCTGTTATACTCTTGAGGATTCAATGACTCTTGTGGGTGGAGCACAGCATGAGGATGACAATGTTTATACCCGCTATGATATCCATCACGGAAATATTGAAGTTCCCTTTGAAAAGGCTCACCGGATTCTTGAAAAAGAGTACTACACCGGGTATCAGGAACATGTTTATATGGAACCCCAGAGTATGTTCGCATACTGGGAGGATGATTCCTTTGTACTTCATGCTTCGGCGCAGTGTCCCTTCTATATCCGGAAATCCCTGGTAGGTGCCCTGGGGATGGAGCCTGAGAAAATCAGGATTATTCAAAGTACCACGGGGGGCGCCTTCGGAGGGAAAGAACACTTTCCTGATGTTCTGGCGGGTCCACTGGCAGTGGCTGTCTATAAGATAAGAAAACCCATTAAACTGGTTCTGGACAGAAAGGAGGATCTTGCCTATTCCATTAAAAGGCATCCCTCGTCAGTTAATATCAGAACGGCAGTTGATAAAAAAGGAAAAATCCTGGCCCATGATATTGATCTGCGTCTTGATGGAGGTGCTTTTTCAAGCTGCTCAGCCGTTGTACTTGCACGAGCCGTTTTTACGATTTCCAATGTTTACAATTTTCCCAATGTGAAAGTCTGTGGAAGAGCTTACTGCACAAACAAGGTTCCTTCTGATGCATTCAGGGGATTCGGTGCACCCCAGGCGGTTTTCGCCATTGAGTCTCATATGAACTATCTGGCCTATGAATTGGCAGTAAATCCTCTTGAGTTCAGACAGCCCTACCTGCTGAAACAGGGATCCCCGACAATCACCGACGGAGTGGTTCATGAAAAGGTCATGCTTCCTGAGATGACAAAACGGGCTCTCGAGATGTCAGGATATAAAGAAAAATTTGAAGAGTATAAGAATGTTCCGGGTAAAGGGATCGGATTTTCCTACTTCCTCCATGGATGCGGTTTTACCGGAAACGGTGAGAGAGACCTTATCAAGGCCCGGATTTATCTGAAGAAGGATGAGAGTGATCAGGTCTTTATCTATGCTTCCAATGTGGAGATGGGCCAGGGGCTGAGCACAACTTTCTGTAAAGTAGCAGCTAAATCTCTGGATATCCCCCTGGAGCAGGTTGATTATGTCGGCCCTGATACATCCATTGTTCCTGACTCCGGACCAACCGTTGCCTCCCGTTCTATTTCTGTGGTCGGTTTTCTGGTGCAGAAAGCAGCAGAGAGGCTGAAGGAGGAGTGGGTCTCCGGTGAGGCACAGTCAATCACTCAGGATTATTCTCCGCCCGAAGGTATGGTTGAGTGGGATCAGGATGCCCTCAAGGGTGATGCCTATCCCGCCTACAGCTGGGGTGTGAATATTGTAGAGGTTGAAGTAGATCCTCTGACCTGCGAAGTTGACACAAAGGGGATCTGGGGTGTCTATGAAGTGGGTGTTCCCATTGACCGCCAGATTGTTGAAGGACAGATTATCGGCGGAATGGTGCAAGCCCTGGGATACAGTCACCTGGAAAAACTTGAATGTGTTGACGGCCGCTTTAAACAGGCGACCATGGCCGATTATATGATTCCAACCAGTATGGATTTTCCCTCCACACAGAGTGATATTGTGGATAATCCTTTTGAATACGGAGCTTTCGGTGCCAAAGGGGCCGGAGAGATGGTGTTTGACGGAGCAGCTCCCGCTTTCGGAGCGGCTGTTTCTCAGGCGGTAGATGCAATAATTGACGAGGTCCCGGTATTACCGGAAACCCTGATGGAGCTGACAGATGAAGGACAATAAAATAGAGTTTACGGTAAACGGAGAGAATAAAATTTACGACGGTGATCCTCTTCGCCGGCTGTTGGATGTTCTGCGGGAAGACTATGAGATGCCTGGAGCAAAAGAAGGCTGCGGAGAGGGTGAATGCGGTGCCTGCAGTATTCTTCTGGACGGTAAACTGGTTAACAGCTGTGTTGTCGCCATGGGAACCATACAGGGAAAGGAAGTGATGACTATTGAAGGTCTCAAAGAGAATGAGCGGGGTAAGTGTATTGTCGAAGCCTTTGCCGATGCAGGAGCTGTTCAGTGCGGTTTTTGTACACCCGGTATGGTTATGGCTTCAGAGGCTCTCCTCAGACAGAATCCTAAACCCGATGAACAGGCCATTCGCAAAGGAATCTCCGGAAACCTCTGCCGTTGTACCGGTTATGATCAGATTGTGGATGCAGTTAAAATGGCCTCAGAAAGAGGGGATGGACTATGGTAGATTTTTATTATCCTGAATCAGTGGATGAAGCCCTTGTTTTAAGAGCCGAGCATCATGCTATACCTCTGGCGGGTGGAACAGATCTTATGGTCCGATATGAGAACTGGAGCAGTCTTCCTGCAAATATTCCCGGATCTGTAATGTCAGTGCAGCAGCTGAAAGATCTGCACTATATAAGAGAAGAAGAGGGATATCTTTGTATCGGCGGAGCTCTGCCTCTCAACTCTGTTATCGAGGATGAAAGAATCCCCCGCTGTCTGGCCCTGGCTCTGGATGAAATTGCCGCTCCCTCACTGAGGAACCTGGCGACACTTGCGGGCAATATTCAGAATGCTTCTCCAGCTGCCGATTCCATCCCTCCTCTTTTGATTATGGATGCGGAAGTGAATCTGATTTCTCAGAATGGCAGCCGGATTGTGTCTATACGGGATTTTATTACGGGTCCCGGTAAGACAGATTTGAAAGATAATGAACTGATTGAATCAGTCCGTATCCCTCTCGATTTTATTAAGAAAGAAAAGCAGGGTATCCTGAGTTATAGAAAAGTCGGAACAAGAAAGGCCAACGCCCTTTCCAAGCTCTCTGTCTGTTTCTGGGCGGAGTGTGAAGACGGCCGTTTAAAGGATATCCGTATGGCCCTGGGTGCCGTTGCAGCCACTGTTGTCCGTCTAAAGGATGCCGAAGATAAACTAAAGGGTGTCAGCCTGGATGAACTGGGTTCTGTGTGGAAAGATGTGCGCCTTGAATTTGAAAAGGCCGTCCGGCCCATAGATGATCAGCGTTCAACTGCCTTCTATCGGAAACGTACGGCCCTCAAGTTATTGGATGCCTTTATTCAGCAGGCTTCTGATTCGTCAGTGTCCTGATCTTTCTGAGCATCCTTTGCATCCTGTCCTGAAAGGGCAATTGCCAGCTGGTCGGGACAGGATGTCCCTTTTCCATAGCAGTTGATCCCTTTCAGTCTGGCTATGACATCTTCTCTCTTCATCCCTTCAACCAGGGCTTTAACAGCCTGCAGGTTGCCGGGACAGCCCATTTTAAAATCAAGCGATGTTACCCGATCGTCCTCAAGGACGATACTGATTTTCTTGGAGCAGGTCCCTTCCGGGGTATACTCGATTTTTTCCATAATTATTATATTTTCCTCATTACTTTTTATATTGGCGTTATAATAATCACCAAGACCATACAGGATCAACAGAGAAATATGTCATATGGTAAATCTTTTCAAATATCTGTTCTGTCAGGCAGGGCTGGTCACAAGCTGCGCTTGCTGCTCGCCCATGCTGCCGGGGGCTGGTCACAAGCTGCGCTTGCTGCTCGCCCATGCTGCCGGGGGCTGGTCACAAGCTGCGCTTGCTGCTCGCCCATGCTACCCGGGACTGTTCATGCCTTCAAAGACCTTGTAGAGCCCCTGAGTTCCCATGTCTTGGAGACCCTGAGCCATGGCAGCAGTATAGAACTGGTTGGCCATGGCAAGACCGGGTAGAGAGAGATTCATGGCCTGAGCTTCTTTGAGTGCTATCCCCATATCTTTGACAAAATGCTTGATAAAGAAACCGGGATCAAAATTTCCATCGGCAATACGGCGTCCAAGATTGTTTATGGACCAGGATGCAGCTGCACCGCTTCCGATAACATCAATGATCTCATTCATATCCATTCCGGCCTTATGCCCGTAAAGCAGTGATTCAACAACACCGATCATATTTGTGGCAATCAGAATCTGGTTGCACATCTTTGTATGCTGACCGGCTCCGGCGGCACCCATAAGTTTTATATTTTTTCCGAAGGCTTCCATCAGGGGAAGGACCGTATCAAATACATTCTTATCCCCGCCGCACATGATAGCCAGGGTTCCGTTTCTGGCTCCCAGATCTCCGCCTGAGACGGGTGCATCAATTGAACCTACGTTCACGGCAGCAGCTTTCTCTGCAATTTTAACAGCCAGTGAAGGTTCGCTGGTGGTCATATCTACAATGACAGCACCCTTTTTTGCATTATCAAGGACTCCGTTTTCACCGAGAATGACGGTTTCCACATCCTTCGGATATCCTACAATTGTAAAAATAACATCTGCACCTGATGCAGCCTCTCCCGGTGAATCACACCACTTTGCCCCTGCGGCAATTAGATCGTCTGCCTTGGATTTTGTTCTGTTATAGACAGATATTTCATAACCCTTATCCATAAGGTGAAGACACATGGAACGTCCCATGACTCCTGTACCAATCCAGGCGATATTCTTTATATTCATTTATTCCTCCGGCTGTAATTTTTTAAAAATAGAACTAATCAATATTTATACTATTGGAGATTATCAGCTAATTCAATATGATAAGCCTGAGACGGCGCTAATATTGGATTGGTTTTGCCGTAATTATCTTAAGGAGTGTCAGATGGATAACGAGCATGATGACAAGATGATCAATCTGGACAGCCGGATAATGTATCTTGAGGACAGTATACAGCAGATGAGTCTTCAGCTTATGAAGAAAGATCGTCTTATAGAGATAATGCAGCTTAAAATAGCAAGCCTTGAAGATAAACTTAAGGATATGGATGAGAGGAAGATGAACCGTGCCTCAGCTGATGCTTCTGAGGAACGGCCTCCCCATTATTGATTTAGAGATTCGAAATATACCAGGCATACAGGGCTTTGACCCTGTTATAGAATGAGTTGTTCGCCTTCTCTCTGAAGGCTTTTATATTTAATGTATCCGCTGCTGTTATTCCATAAAACAATAGTCCCTCATCCGTCGGCATGGCTAGAAGGTGGATCTGCATCTTCTCCGGATTTATTGCTTTCAAAAATCCCTTATAGTACATGGGAGTCTGGTTGATAATGACAGACCAGATTACCGGGGAGTCATAGATATACTCCATCTCAGACTCATGTTTACCGAAACTCTTATCTTTTTGATGGATAAAGATGCTGTCACTCGCAGGAATGGTGCTGACAATGGGGTCATCCATCATTTTATTTTTAGATTTCAGATCGGGAATCATCCAGGATTCCACAAAAAGATCGCGCATTTCGCCACGGGATGCAGAATAGTACTGTGTCCCTTCAAGAGTGCTTACGGATCGCAGTATATTATAGAGTTTCAGTTTTACTTTTTCAGGATCTGCATTATAGGCATCAACATCAAAATCTTTGAACAGGAATAGACCTTCTATTCCCATATTCAGATCATTTTCCAGGGTTTTTTTTCTCAGATCATCACTCAGGTCCACAGGAGGCAGGAGGAGGGGGTCAAATGTAGAAAAATGGAAACGGGTCAGTTCTCCGTCATTGAGGAGAGTTGTTTTATCGTCACGGCTGAGGAATGATGTCAGCTCATCGAAGGATAAAAGATCACTGTCCGCGGAAAGGGGCAGTACGGCCAGTATCATTAGTGTTAAAAGTATTGAGATCGTTCTTTTCATGTCCACAATATAACTAATAATTAAAAGGATTTCCCGGAAAAAATCTTAGTTAATCCAAAAAATCACATAAATCACAACTTAGGCACACTTTGTTATAAGATTTGACATTTATTCCGGGATGATCTAATTTGGTGTTTTAGAACACAATTTATTATTATTGAAGCAACAAATGTTGAATCAGGGCTCAAAGCGCCCGGGGATCAGGTCATGAAACTGGAAGTAGACAGAAGTATCAGCATTCCACCCTACCAGCAGATCGTCAGACAGCTGCGGGAAAGCATAACCAGAGGCGATATCGCCGATAATGATCCTATTCCATCAGCCAGGGAAATTGTATCTATTACCGGAGTCTCCCTGGCAACTGCCCAGCGTGTTCTTAATGAACTCAAAAATGAGGGTCTGATCTACAGCCTCCCGGGAAAGGGGAGTTTTATCTCTCCCAGAGAGGACAGCGGACTCAAGGCCATACACATCTTTCTTCCATCAACCAGGCTCTCCTTTTTTATGGAAATCCTGAATGGAATCTATGAAGCCCTGGCCGAAAAATCCATTGAAATTAAAATGCACAGTCTCAATACTGATAAACTGGTGTGGGACTGGAAAACCATAGAGGACCTGGAAGAGGCTGTTAAGTGCCAGGACGGGGTCATCTTTATTGAAGAGGCCTTTGACTCGGTACGTACCGCCTGTTTGCGGGCCGCCAGGCAAATTCCCTTTGTTACTATTGAATGGCAGCTTGACGGTGCCTGTGCTGTTATTAATGATTATGAGCACTCTACCGCTGAAGTTGTACGCTATCTTGCTCAGGAGAAGAACTGCAGCTCTCTGCTGGTCCTCAAGGGCCGGGATTATCAATACAATGCCAATCTCAAGCTGTCCGGGATTAAGAAAGCTTCCGCCGAAGCAGGATGGAAGGAAGGGGAGTCTCTCTTTTTCCTGGATACTGACTTTGACGCCTATTCAGGGTATCAATCAGTCTCTGCATTTCTGCAGGAACATTCTGCCCCCGCCGCTATTTTCTGCGCCAATGATTATGAAGCCATCGGTGTTGTCGGTGCTCTGACTGAGAATGGACTTCTTCCCGGACGTGACGTACAGCTTATCGGCTATGGTGATATGACAGATAAAACAACGATCTATTTTCCCCTGACAACTGTAAAACAAAATCTGGAAGAGATGGGCCGTCAGGCTGTGGAGATGGTCTTGCATATGGCCGGAAAAAAAGAAAATCCCCTTCAGAAGATCGTTGCCACCGAATTTATTCGCCGCAAGACCTGATTTATACTATTTCCTTTCACGTAAATAAAATATTTAAGTTTATACAGCTCTTTTTCCTGATTTCCAATCCAGAGTTCTATTGATTATATACTCATTGAAATTCTTTATGTTGACAGATTTTTAAATGGTATGTAAAATACCTTAAAACGTTTACAGAAATATTACAGTAAGAGAAAAATATATGAATAAAAGAACAAAAATAACATTTATGGGAGCAGGCAGCACAATCTTTGTAAAAAATGTGATTGGGGATGCTCTCTTGTTTGAAAGTCTGAAAGATGCCGAAATCTCCCTTTATGATATTAATGCACAGCGTCTTGAAGAATCAGGAATACTTATCGAATCCTTGAACCGCAGCCTCAATGATGGGAGGGCATCTGTCCGTACTTATTTGGGGGAAGCTAAAAGAAAGGAAGCACTGGCACAGGCTGATTTTGTCTTTAATGCCATACAGGTCGGCGGTTATGATCCTGCTACAATTGCCGACTTTGAGATTCCACGGAAATATGGTCTCCGTCAGACAATTGCCGACACCATAGGCATCGGTGGGATTTTCAGAGGACTCAGAACCATCCCTGTTATGCTGGATTTTGTCCGTGACATGGAAGAAGTCTGCCCTGATGCATTACTGCTGAATTATACCAATCCCATGAGTATCGTCACCGGTGCTGTACAGAAAGTTTCAACAATTCAAACTGTGGGACTCTGTCATTCCGTACAGGTCTGTGCCTCTCATCTCCTTGAGGAGTTGGGTATGAAGGCAAATGACCTCAGATGGAAGATCGCCGGGATCAATCACATGGCCTGGCTTCTGGATATCCGGGATGGCAGTAAAGATCTTTATCCTGAAATAAAAGCAAGGGCTGAGAAGAAAAACAGGGATGAGACCCATGACGATATGATCCGATTTGAGATGATGAAATATTTCGGATATTACATCACAGAATCCTCAGAGCATTTCAGCGAATATACTCCATACTGGATCAGATCCGGATCCCCCGAGTTTATTGAAGATTTCAACATTCCTCTGGATGAATATCCACGGCGTTGTATCACTCAGATTGAAGAATGGAATGAACGAAGGAGTGAACTCCTGAGCGGCAAAACCCCTGAGCATCTGAAAACCTCAGAATATGGGGCCGACATAATGAATGCCGTTCTTACAGACCAGGCCATATGTATTCATGGGAATGTTCTGAACAAAAAGAATTATATTACAAATCTTCCCGCTGAAGCAGTTGTCGAAGTCCCCTGTCTTATCGATGGAAACGGTATCCAGCCGGTAGAATCGGGAGCACTTCCTGTACAGTGTGCTGCCCTGAATCAGAGCAATATAAATGTTCACCTCACAACAATTGAAGCCGCTCTTACCCGGAAAAAGGAGACAGTGTACCAGGCTGCTCTTCTGGACCCTCATACATCTGCGGAGCTGCCACCGGAGAAAATCATTGATCTCTGTGACGAGCTCTTCGATGCTCATAGGCCCTGGATGCCTGAGTATCAGTAATTAAGTATTCTACCGGGTATATTTCGACCCGGTGAAGATAATCCGGTTTAACCGGAAAAAGGAGTTTCTATGAAGATATTGAAAACAAGTTTGCTTATTGCTCTTTGCCTGATGGCAGGAAGCACCGTATTTGCTGCAGGACAGCAGGATTCAGAGGCAACTACTCTCACTCTGATGCTGAACTTTCAGTCCACCGAAGCCGTAACGGCGGCCTTTGAAGAAGTGATTGCAGATTTCCACAGTGCCAATCCAAGTATCAAAATTGACCTGATCTCCGGTACTTCCGACTATGAAGCACTTATGAAGTCCAAAATGGCCACCAATGATCTGCCCGATATGTGGTCTACTCATGGATGGTCTGTACTCCGCTACAGCGAATACCTGATGCCTCTGGAAGATCAGGAGTGGGTCTCCAGGCTTCATCCCGCAATCAAACCTGTTGTCACTGATGATCAGGGACATATTTATGTTCTTCCTGTCGATGTAGACATGGCCGGTGTGGCATATAATAAGACAATTCTGGCTGATGCCGGAGTAAAAGTGGAAGATTTAAAAACATGGAAAGATCTATATGCCGCCATGGACAAGGTCAAGGCCATGGGTGTTACTCCTGTTCATATCGGTGGAAAAGATTCCTGGACTGTAGGTAACTTCTTTGACTGGGCTGCTCCTGCGGTCTATGTTACCGACCCCAATAATTACAGTGGTGATGAACTGGTCAACGGAAGCTTTGATACGGATAAATGGGAAATCCTGGCTGGTCTGATGAAGGAAATGAATGAAAATGGTTACCTTAATGTCGATAACCTGACATCCACCTACAGTGATTCGGCAAGAGCCCTTGCCGTGGGTGATGCAGCTTTCACCTTCCTTGGAAATTATGTTCTGGCAGAAGCCTGGACCTTTAATCCCAAGGCCGATCTGGGATTCTTCCCCGTTCCCGCCTATTATGAAGGTGATTCTCCCAGTCTGATTTCCGGTGAACGAAGCACTGTCGGAATCTGGAAAGATACTCCCAATGCAGAAGCCTGTAAAACATTCCTGGACTTTCTGGCAATTGCCGAAAATGCGGCTAAAATTGCGGGATCAAATGGAATCCCTGCCGGCCTGATCGATGCGGAAAGCGATACGGGTAAACTGAAGGCTGACTATATTAAATGGGCCGATGCTTCCGCCTTTCCCTACTTTGACAGAGCCTTTCTCCCCAGCGGGATGTGGGACACCATGTGCTCTACCGGAGCTGGAATACTTTCGGGTGACATGAGTACCGAAGACGCTGCAGCCAAAATGAAGGAAGACTTCACCAGGATGTATAAATAACCTATTCTTTACCGGGGGAGCCTGTATCTCCCGGTAATAACAATTTCAAGGAAATGATGAATGAATCTGATTCAGAATAAAGCCAGAGCCTTATCTAAGCATCCACACTTTACCAATTTCATGTACATTCCGGCGGTACTGCTTTTTACTGTCTTTATCGTATATCCTTTTCTGGAGGGGATCAGAATCGCCTTTACCAACTGGAATGGATTCTCCCAGAGTTATGACTATGTGGGGTTTAAGAATTTCATCTATCTAATCCAGGATAAAAATATGTACACTGCATCCTGGAATACCATGATCTATGGATTCGGCAGTACTTTGTTCCAGCAGATCCTCGGTCTGCTCTATGCTCTTCTTTTGAATAAGATGATATTCGGAAGGAATTTTGCACGGACCTTTATCTATCTTCCGGTTCTTATCGCTCCCGTTATTATGGGTTATATGTGGTACTTCATGTTTCAGTACCGCTATGGGGCTCTCAATGATGTCCTGGCTCTTGTGGGAATGGATCCTCTGGACTGGCTGGCTAAGGGGCGCCGGGCCATATCTCTTATCGTCTTTGTGAATACTGTTCAGTTCTGCGGTGTCTCCATGGTTATTTATCTGGCGGGACTCCAGACTATACCGACCATGTATTATGAGGCCAGTCAGATAGACGGTGCCAGCCCTGTGAAACAGTTTAAGCATATAACAATGCCCTTGCTGAGACCCGCCTTTATTACATCAGTGACATTGAACCTGATCGGGGGACTCAAGCTATTTGATGCCATCAAGGCCATGACCAACGGCGGTCCCGGCTATGCTTCCCATTCCCTGTCCACATTGATTGACTATACCTATTTCAGATCTCAGTCGGCCGGATATTCGGCTACCATGGGTATTCTTCTCTTTGTCATGATTCTGGTGTTTACTCTCATTATTCAGAAGTTATCCGCCAGACAGGAGGTGATCCTATGATTGCAGGTAAAAAAACACTTTCATCAAAGATTTTATGGGGAATTCTGACTATCCTCATCGGTCTATTTCATTTTATTCCTTTGTACATATCTATTAATGTGGCCTTCAAACCAAAGACCGATCTCTCATCACGATGGATGATTCCCACTAAGCTGTATCTTGATAATTTCATTTTTGCGGCAGAAAAGGCAAAAATATTCCTGGCCATCCAGAACAGTCTGATCATAACGGTCCTCAGTATCACTGTGATCGTTCTTATCGGGGGGATGGCGGCCTATCCTCTGGCTAGAAACCGATCCCGTTTCAATGACAGAATCCTTCAGTTTGTTCTGGCTGTCATGATGGTTCCTCCCCTGAGTATGCTCGTCCCCCTGGTCACTATCATGACCCGTATGGGAGCCGTGAGCAGCTATTGGGGTATCATTGTGGTTCTGGTGACTTTTCAGCTGCCCATAAGTATTTTTCTTTATACCAATTTTATCCGCACAATTCCGGGGGAGCTGGATGAAGCGGCCCTGATTGACGGATGCAGTAAGTTTTCCATTTTTTATAAGATCATTCTCCCACTGCTGAAGCCGGTAACTGCCACCGTTGTTATCCTGACAGGTGTGGCTATCTGGAACGATTATCAGTTTTCCCTTTTCCTTCTGCAGTCTCCAAAGATGAAGGTTGTAACTTTGGCTGTCTCCTCCTTTTTCGCACAGTCCTCATCCAATCTGGGAGCCGCCGCAGCCTCTGCCATCATTGCTGTATTGCCTGTGGCACTTATGTTTCTTTTTCTACAGAGATTTTTTATACAGGGAATGGTGGATAGTGCCGTAAAAGGGTAGTTTTAAATCAGATTATGGAGTCAGATATCATCATGTGATACACTGGCTCTGATTTCTACAGGAGTTTCTTTTGAAAATAAAACTGGAAGATGTCGCCCGGGAAGCCGGTGTCTCCATTGCTACAGTCTCGAGAGTTTTGAATAATCATCCGGTGAAAGAGAAGACTCGTCTCCATGTGGAAGATACCATAGCCCGCCTCGATTACCGTCCGAATCTCACGGCCAGGGGTCTGATAAAGGGTACTTCCAACCGAATCGGGGTGGTTGTCCCCTATATGGAAAATCCTTATTTCAGTTCTATTATGAATACATTGGAAATACGGATGAGAGAGGCAGACTATCTTTGTTATTTTTCCAGCGCTATAAACCGTGGACAGAGTGAACGTGATATTCTCAACCGCTATCTTGATTCCGGTGTTGATGGTCTTATTATGGTGGATGTAAACAGCAAAGAAGAGAATATGGGAGTGTATGGAGACCTGAATAAATCTATACCTGTTGTACTTGTCAATGGAAATCCTGACCGGGATGATTCTAATCTGGTAATGGTTGATCAGAAGAGAGGAATGGAGATTGCTATGGATTATCTCCTCTCTTTGAATCATAAAAAAATTGCTTTTATCCGGGGTCTCCTGGGTAGTAATTCCTTTGATGTCAAAGAGAAGGTTTTTCTCAGAAGAATGGAAGAAGCCGGATTACCCCGGAAGAATGCTATAATAGTGGAGTTGGCTGATCCGGATCATTTTACGGCAATTCAAAAGGCGGAAGAGTTAATTTTACCAATTCTGGATTCTGAAAACAGGCCCAGTGCCGTGTTTGCATCAAATGAACTCATGGGAGTGAGTGTTATTAATGCTGCCAGAAAGCTTAATCTCTCTATTCCCGGTGATCTCTCTCTTCTGGCTCATGACAATACCTATATTTCCAAAATTTCTCAGCCCGCCATGTCAACAATTAATCTGAATCCTCCCCGTCTGGGATTTGAGGCTGCTGAAATGATGCTTCAACTTCTGAAACATGACAATCCCTATCCACGAAAGCTTATATTTAATCCTGAATTAATTATTCGGGAAAGTTGCCGGGCTATCTGATGGGCAACTTTTAGAATTGACAAATAAATATATCTAAGATATTCTAGTGTTCTAAAACACACGACTCTTATGTTCGAAGTATTTACAAAACGGACATTTGAAGGGAGAGAGTTTAGAATGTCAAAATATATTTTATCTGTGGACCTCGGAACCACCAGTACAAAAACTGTTTTATTTGATGAAAAGATGAAAGTGGTTGCTTCTGCCAGGGCTGAATACCCCACTGTTTATCCCAAACAGGGATGGGCCGAACAGGACCCGGAAGACTGGTGGAAGGCGTTGATCTCCACAACTGAACAAATCCTTAAAGAATCAGGCATTGATCCTGCAGAAATTGCCGGTCTTGGTGTGGACGCCATGTCCAGCATGGCTCTTCCCATGGATAAGGAAGGCAAAGCTCTCCGGAACGGTCTCCTCTGGCTTGACCGCCGTGCCCAGAAAGAATCTGACTGGATCAGAGGCACATATGGAGATCTTCAAAAAAAAATAAACTCCAACGATTCAGACCCTTCCAACTTTGCACCCAAGGTGCTCTGGATGAAAAACAATGAACCTGAAGTATATGAAAAGACTGCTGCTTTCCTTCACTGCAACAGCTACCTTGTCTATCGCCTGACAGACAAGATGAGCATGGACCTCTCGGAAGCCGGAATGTCCCAGCTCTGTGATATCAGAACAGGACAGTGGTCGGATGAACTGATCCAGGCAAGCGGTATCGATAAATCCAAACTTCCTGAAATATATGCCTGTACCGATGTTGTCGGAGGCATTACTGCCGCCGCAGCCGCAGCCACAGGACTCAAGGAAGGGACTCCCGTAATTGCAGGAGCCATGGACAATGTAGCCGCCACCCTGGGACTGGGACTCCGTCATGACGGTCAGGCCTATATCTCTGCCGGTACGGCCACCAATGCAGGTGCCTGTATGGCTTCGGTCCCCTCAGACCCCAGTATGCTGAACTATCATCATGCCGTACCGGGACTCTATCTTGTGAACGGCGGTGTGGATTACGGCGGAGCCGGTCTGCGCTGGTTCAAGGCGCTGATCGAAGAAGAGAATTTTGAAGAAATTGACCGTTTAGCCGAAGAAGCCGGCTATCTTGATGATGTACTCCTCTATCTCCCCTATATGGTTGGACAGAGAGCCCCTCTCTGGGACCCCCACTCCAGAGCCGCCGCCTTTGGAATGAATCCCGACACAAGCCGTAAGGCTATGATTCGCATGATCATGGAAGGGATCGCCATGGGTGTCAGAAATGTCTTCCGTATGATGGAGGAGAAGGGCTATTCCATCGAAGAGATCGTAATGACCGGCGGTTGTGCCAACAGCCCGATCTGGACACAGATCTTCAGTGATATCCTGATCAAGGACATTATTCTTCCCGGCGAAATGGATGTGGCTCCCCTGGGAACCGCCATTATGACCGGCGTGGGAATCGGCCTTTATCCCGATTTTGATTCCGCTCTTGCTGTGCAGTCAGTCAGAGCCGCACACTTTCCCGATAAGGAAAAATCAGATTACTACAACGCTCTGTCAAAGGCATTTATTAATCTGTATGAGGCCGTAGGGCCTGTATATAAAGAACTGGATGATATAAGAGACAAATTTCAAAAATAATCCCTGATATGGGTGCAGCGGCCTGGCCGCAGGAAGGAGATCATATGAAAGCAGCAGTATTATACGGCGATAACGACATCAGATATGAGGACTGGGAAACACCCACAGCCGGTGCGGGGGAAGTCCTTGTGAAGGTTAAAGAATCGGGACTATGCGGTTCTGATATTCCCAGAACCATTCACAGCGGAGCCCATTTTTACCCCATCGTACTGGGACATGAGTTTTCCGGTGAAATCACAGCAGTTGGTGAAGGCGTCACACAGCGTAAAGTGGGAGACCGCATCTCCTGTGTTCCCCTTATTCCCGATATGAAAGATCCTCAGAGTCAGAAAGGTAATTACTCCCTCTCCAAGGGCTATAAGTTTATCGGCTCCCGTATTCAGGGTGGCTGGGCGGAATATGTGGTCATGCCCTGGGAAAATGCAGTAGTTCTTCCCGATTCTGTCAGCTACACGGAAGGAGCCTTTTTTGAGCCTATCACTGTAGCCCTTCATGCCCTCAATATTATGAACTTCGAAGGCGGCAAAGATGTTGCCATTACAGGTATGGGAACCATCGGTCTCCTTGCCCTGCAGTGTGTCCGTGCCATGGGTGCCCGTAAGATAACAGTATTTGATATCGACAACAGCCGTCTTGAACTGGCTAAAGAGCTTGGTGCAGACCTCTGCCTCAACACTCTGGAAGAAGGGTTCAAAGATGAGGCCATGGCCTTTACCGATGGCAATGGATACGAAGTCTGTCTTGAAACCGGCGGCGTTCCCATCACCGAGATACTCTGTCTGGAACTTGCGGCTCCCAAGGGAACTGTTATGTATGTGGGAACTCCCCATAAACCCGTGACCATGCAGCCTGATGAATTTGAATGGATCAACCGTAAAGAACTGATCGTTACAGGAAGCTGGATGAATTACTCTGCACCCTTCCCCGGATGGGAGTGGGAAATGGCCAACTACCTTTTCAGCAAGGATATGGTTAAAACAGACCAACTGATTGACCGGAAGATTCCCTTGAGTCAGGCCGCTTCGGCAGTTGCTGATCTACTGGTTCCGGGAGCCGTGAAAGGAAAGATCCTTTTCGATTGCGAAAAATAGAAATTATGCGGTTACCCCGATAGGCTGACCGCCAGGAGTGAATAATATGAGTGCAACAAGCGAGTTTTTACAGCTAATGAAAGATAACAAAGCCGGTAGGGGAACAGGTCTGTATTCAGTCTGCTCCGCCCATGCGGATGTTATCAGAGCCTGCATGCTTCAGGCAAAATCAGACGGTTCTATCGTACTAATTGAATCTACAAGTAATCAGGTGGACCAGTTTGGCGGATATACGGGCATGGTTCCATCTGAATTTGTAGAATATGTTAAAGGACTCTCCTCTGAAACAGGCTTCCCCTTTGAGAAAGTACTCCTTGGCGGAGACCACCTGGGACCCAATGCCTGGCAGAATGAACCCGCAGCCGAGGCCATGTCCAAAGCCCGTGACCTGATTGCTGCCTATGTTAAGGCCGGATACAAGAAGATCCACCTGGATGCCTCCATGTTCTGTGCCGACGATGAAGGTGACCGTCACCAGCCCCTGGCAGATGAAGTAGTTTCCGCAAGAGCCGCAGAGCTTTGTGCTGTAGCCGAAAAAAGCTATGCTGAATCCTTCGGCGGAAGCTCTGATATTATCTATGTCATCGGTACAGAAGTTCCCATCCCCGGAGGAGCGCAGGAAGAAGAGGACACAGTTACTCCCACACCCGCATCCAATGCAAAGAACACAATTGCCCTCACCAGGGCAGCCTTTGATGCTCAGGGACTGCAGGACGCCTGGAAACGTGTAATCGGACTGGTTGTTCAGCCGGGTGTTGAGTTTGGAGACGATCAGGTGTTCCATTACGACAGCAAGGCTGCTGCCGACCTCAGTGCCATGATTGAAGGGAATGATCAGTTTGTTTACGAAGCCCACTCCACTGACTACCAAAGCGAATCCGGTCTGACTCAGCTGGTTAAGGACCACTATTGTATTTTGAAAGTAGGCCCCTGGCTGACATTTGCCTACAGGGAAGCACTCTTTGCTCTTGAAGATATGGAGAAAGAACTCCTTGGCGGAACTGATACCAAACTTTCCGGCCTGAGAGAGATTCTTGAAAAGACCATGTTGGATAAGCCCGGGTACTGGCAGAAGTATTATCCCGGCAATGAATCACAGCAGTTCTTCAAACGGAAATACAGCTTCAGTGACCGCAGCCGTTACTACTGGCCCGATAAAAACCTCAATGCATCTGTAGAGCTTTTGAAGAGGAATCTCAATGATCACGGTATGTCTTTGAGTCTCTTAAGTCAGTCTATGCCCAACCAGTACAACGCCCTGCAGGAAGGACAGATCAAATTGACTGCAGAAGATCTTATTATCAGCCGCATTAGAGACGTGGCCGGGATCTATGCCCGGGCCTGCGGATTCGGGAAATGCTGTTAATATCTAAATAACTCTTGAATAAATCGGGTCATGTGTTCGGGTCTTTTTATTTTAAGTCAGAAACTAAGGATTCTCCCTGTGAAGAAAGTACTCGTTATTGGAGAAATCCTTGTTGAAGTTAAGGCAGATGAAATGGATCAATCATTTTTATCAACAGGTCATTTTTCTGGTCCCTATGCCAGTGGAGCCCCGGTTATTTTTATTGATCAGGTGGCAAAACTCGATGCTCCTGCCACAATACTCTCTGCTGTGGGAGATGATTATATTGGTACATTTCATATTATGGGATCATCAATCTTTAATAAGGAGATGTATTTAATATCTCAGGAAGTAATGAAGCTGATTTCTCCTTCTTGTATTCTCTCATTTGACCCTAATATTAGACCAGGAATTCTAAATAGTGATCCTTAATTAGAATATCTTATCCTGGATCTGTTTTCTAGATTAAAATCCTATTTTTGATGCAACCGAACTAATTGGCTTCCATTGGGAACCGTACTCTCCATAGCTCTCAAATACTAATCTGATAGCTCTCTGTTGTACCTCTTTTCCATAACACAATTCTCTCACATAATTGTGTCTCCGGAAAACCCGGTGCAGTTCAAATTGTATCCTGCAATAAAATACCTGGACTGAATTAGACCAGGTATTTTATTTTACTCAAAGAATTGATCTTTTTGAAATTACTAATTGTAAATTAGTTGTACAGAGCTTAGAACACTATCAGTATTGAGTTTCCATTGTGTTGTACCTCCTAAACCACTAGTAAAAACCCCTGTATTTTCATTCCAAGTTACATCAACATATAGGCTAATTGTACTACTTCCTTCGAATGTTATTGTTAGACCAGTTCCTTCTGAATAACTACTAGTCTCTAATCCGCTAACATCTGAGTCTATCAAAATGGAGATATCAAATTCTGTATCATCATCATCCCCATCTGCATCATAGACAACAACCATTTGCCCTGTTACATTAAGCCCAGTAACAGGTTCTGTGAAGTTATTGATGATAACAACCATTGCATCGTCCGTTGAGTTTGTAAAATCTAATCCTGTAACGGTAGGATCACTATCCTCTAGTATACCTTCTCCAATAGAATAGATATTTTCTATTGCCTGGAGAGAAGTATTCGCAATAAGACCAAGAGGGCTGTCATCATTGAGTTTTGGGGTATCATAATTTGAATCTACCAGCATACCATTCCAATAGCCGTGATCTCCAGATACTCCCCAGTAACCGCTTATGTAACTGCCGTCATCACTTATAGTTCCGATTCCTGAGGCATTTTCTTCGTGAATATTCATTGTTAATTCAGTTTCTAAGCGATCCATTGAGAACTTCCTCGAAATACTGCTGTCTCCATAATGTGCATAGTTACCGTAAAATTCTGTTGTAGTAAGAGTTCCATTCCAGACACCACATGCATCGCCACCAAAAATACCAGTATAAAATTTAATACCACTTCTTTCATCGTCATCAGCTTCAATCGCAGAAAATGTTCCAGATGTATTTTGTGTAACACCATCTGACTCATAGAGTATTACTGTTCCCGAGAAACCATCACCTTTGGTATAAATTCCTGAGAATATGAATTTCATCCCTGAAACCTCATGTTTCGCAAAAATATCAATGGCTCCAATAGAGTAATCGTAAAGACCGCCAACAATATAGTTTTTTTCATCGTATCGGATAGTGCCACTTACTCCGACAGTTGTACTTCTTACTCCACCAGCCATATCATCAAATTGGATATCCATGATGGCAGATTCACCATTTGCCAGAGCAATGGTTCCCATTAGATTCTCAGGAGGGGGAATAACGTCCGGTTCATCTGTGTCTGTTGGGGGATCATCAGCAGCTGGATCTGTTGATCCATCGTCACAGGAAACAATCAGGAGAGAAATACACAGTAATACAAATAAAACCGGCATCATCAATTTGGTTAATTTCATATCATATAACCTCTTCTATTGATAGTTTTATAATAGAATACAGCTGTTGATGAATATTTGTAAAGGTTGTTAATGTTCATTAATAAACTTATTATATAATCACCCGTTTATTTTATAGGAATTAATGAAAAATATCTAATTTGAATTTATGAAGAGGTTGGAGCCAAGATCAAAGATCTCTACTGTCTCTTCAGAATAGGATTCTTTGTGTCTCACAGTCATGAATAAATACATCTCCAATGTTCCACCAGAGAATGCTGGGACCATATTTTTGACTAATAAAAGTATTTCAGACTAAATTTAATTACATTTTTATATATGAATATCCTTGGTGGGCTGTCTGGGTGTTTTATTAATGAGTACAATGCAATATTTTATCTCGACCAGCCTTTTTGGCCTTATATAAACATTAATCCGCCCTTGAAAAGAGATTTATTCTTCTTCAGTGCTATTCTTCCGTTGATTTTTTGTGCCTTGCTGCCCATATGCTTGCTAAAATTCAGGGAGCTTGAATCTTTCTCAAATAACAGACGTATGGAATCATCAGGATTGTACTCAGTGCCCTGATCTCGGCTTTGTTCTTCAAGTAATTTCTACTTATCCTCCAGATTATTCCAGGAAATAGATAGAGCCAAATGCGATGGACTGTACTTGAAATACTTATATAAAGTGATGAAAAACAGTGTCATTATCTTAGATGATTTTGGCCTTGAACCTCTTGATCTGACCGCAAGAATGGCTCTTATGGAAATACTTGAAGACAGGCATAATAGGAAGTCTACAATCATTGTTTCTCAGATGCCTGTAGCTCTCTGGCATGAAATTATTGGTGATCCAACAATTGCTGATGCCATCATGGATAGAATAGCCTTTAAATCACATAGAATTGAGCTTAATGGAGAGTCTGTTCGTAAGAAAATGTACTCTGTTGATTGACATTTCCCCGGACACCCCACAGTATTAAATCAGAAGATTTTTCATGCTACCGGAAGTGTCCGGTTAACACAGGAATGAGTGTCTGATTTCGCTGGAATCCGCACCATATATTCGGAGCCAATTTAAAAGGGGGGCATCCGTAATAATATCTTCATTTTTTTCCATTATTTAATCATAATGATCTTTTGTAGAAAATATGATATTTCAGCTTAAGGGTCTCAATTCAATTTGGTTAATGGGTTATTTATGAAATTTAGTAAAAGTAATATAAAATGCATCATTTCTACTAATATGTTAATATCTTTTTTGATGACAATGACAAAAAGTAGAATTTCTATAAAGATTCTTATCATGGTAATTACCAGCAGTTTTCTCTTCTCCAGTTTATTTTCATATTTTCAGGCAAAACAGAGTTTAAGGGATGAAATTTTGTCTTCTTCTCTTCCTCTTCTCAGTGAGAATATATATTCAGAGCTCAGGCATGAGCTTTCTGTACCTATAAACGTATCATCTTCTATGGCCAGGGATTCCTTTTTAATGAATTGGGTCCTGGATGGTGAAAATGAGATTGAGGATATTAAACTGTATCTTGGGAATCTAAAAAGCAGATATGGTTTTTTTTCAACGTTCTTTGTTTCTTCCAGCAGCCGTAATTATTACTATTATGATGGAATCCTGAAACAGATAAGCCCTTATGACAGTCATGATATCTGGTATTACGATTTTATCAACAGTCAAAAAGAGCTTGATCTGGATGTAGATACAGATCAGGCCAGTAATGGAGTTTTAACTGTTTTTATAAATTACAGGTTAGAAGATTTTTCAGGCAATTTTCTGGGTGTTGTGGGAGTAGGTGTAAGGCTGGATCAACTTTCGGATTTACTTAAGCAGAAGAAAACTCAATATGACAGAGATATTTATCTGGTTGATGAAGAGGGAATTATTCAAGTCCATTCTGATCTGAGTTTAATTGAGAAAATCAATATTTTTAAAGAAGAAGGTATTTCATCTGTTGCTGAGCAATTAATGGAGACGGAAGAGTTTCCTATCGATTTAATCTATAAAAAGAAAAATGATCATTTTCTGGTAAGTTCGAAGTCCATACCTGAGATTGGCTGGCATGTCATTGTTGAGCAAAATGAAGAGAGGGGTTCTTTTTTTGCTAAGAGAAGTCTTTTCATCAACTTATTATTGACGGCGGCCATTACAGTTTTACTTATCATTGCCAGTTATAAAATCCTGAAATCTTTCGAACAGCAAATGGAACTTCTTGCCAGTACTGATAGCCTGACGAACGCTGCAAACCGCAGGGAACTGGAAAAACAATTTAAACTGCTTGAGTATCGAAGCAAAAGATTCAACTCTGATCTAAGTTTGATACTCATAGATTTAGATGATTTTAAATCCATCAATGACAACTATGGCCATATTGCCGGAGATACGGTTCTGAAGGAAGTTACATTCACTCTGCAGAAATCCATAAGGCCGATAGACCTTCTGGCTCGCTGGGGAGGAGATGAATTTGTTATTTTGATTGAGGCTCCCAGAGATGAAGCCGCCCTTAAAGCCGACAGGATGGTTCATTCCTTTGATAAACCGTCAAATGTAGTACATAACGGGAAAGAAGTGCCAGTATCTATCAGTGCCGGAGTTGCAGTATTCAAGGAAGGAGACAGTCTTAAATCATTAATAGAAAAAGCTGATAAAGCTTTGCTTCATTCTAAGGCAAAGGGTAAAAACTGTGTGACCCTATCAGATTGATGATATGACCAATGCCTTTCATATTCTTATAAATGAAAAATCCGGGCGAATACCCGGATTGTTATTTCTATTTTAAAGTTTCAGATTAATATGATGGTTCTGAATCAGTTAAATTAATTCCGTCCCATGTCAGAGTATGACCGTCAGATGAAAGGGAGTAAGTCACTTCATCTGATTCGACATCCACTTCATCCCAGGATAATCCATTCCATTCGTGAGTTTCTTGTGCTTCTAATGTTGTATCTGTTAATTTTTTTATTGTACCTTTTGTTAAATTTATTGAACCAAATATGCCAGTGTACGTTGATGTTACATAGCTTGTATCTGTCATGTCATATTGAATAGCACTAAAACTTAAGTCAAAATACCATGTCCCAGCATAATCCTAATTCATAGATGCACCATCTTCGCTACATCCAATAAAAGCGAAGGACATAAGTAGTGCTAAAGCAAGCCAAAGAATCTTTTTCATTTTTTCTCCTAAAATAATTGTCTTTCAAAAATACATCGGAAATGTGAAATTCACAATGAATATTTTTTAACTATTGAATTTCCTAAATGAGTTTAAACTTAATTTGATGGATATAAAGTCATTGTCGATTTATTATTCATAGAGAGACAGATTCAGGAGTAAATGCAATGACAGAGCTGAAATCAGGTGAATATACCTTAAATACAATACAAACCGTGTTACCCTTTCGGTTTCTGGAAAAAAAGAGAGCCGCAGATCTTCTGGAGCTCTCCAATGTTATCCGCTTTGAGGAAGGAGAAACCATCATCACCCAGGGTGATATGAATCAGTCCTTCTACAGCATTCTGAAAGGAAGTGTCAAAGTGACCGTACACAGAGGCTCTGACGGTGGTGAAAGCTATATATGTACCATTGGAAAGGGGGAAATCTTCGGAGAAGCGGGGATGTTTCTCAAGGTTCCCCGTACTGCCAATATCATCTGTGCTGATGAGAGTGATGTTGTGATGATCACAAGACCCAATCTCCTCAAATTTATTAAAATATTCCCTTCAGATGGTAATAGAGTGTTGATGATGATTATCTTCAGTCTGCTGCGGAAACTCAAGGAAGTTAACCAGGAACTGGCTTATGAGAGAAAGGAAGATATTGGTCAGGATGATATAGATTCTCTTGTTCAGGATATGCTCGGATAATTTGTCCTTATCAAAAGGATAGCTTCATACCTGTGGCATTTGCTCTTTGAGCTACATTGTCTTATACTATGTTAATGTAAGTTAATAGTGCATTTGTACTAAAAAACTCCGTCGGGCAGGAATGATCAACTGGACCGACGGAGACTCCCGGGAATCGAAACCGGAAGATTCATTGTGCTCCCGATTTTGATTCCTGACAAGTCCTAATTTTCAAAATAATGAAACATGTTTAATTATTAAGGAATGACCAATCCCTTGAGGTAATCATGATCACCCATTTTCTTTAAAACTACTAATAATCCGTTAAGGTCTGTCTTGTGTGTGAACATTTTTCCAAGCCCGAGAGCCTCATGACGTTCCAGTATTCCGAATGCCTTATTGAAGGCCGCAGGGTGGTTTGCGCTCATCCCCAGAATCCTTGCGTGCTTGCTGCATATAAGGCGTGCAGGATCAATGGAAACCTCTTTTCCCTGGTTAACCATATTGCCCACTTCTACAAATGTTCCCATGCGGCGCATCATTTCAAGACCGTCTATAAATGTATCCACATTGTTGGAGCACTGAATCACAACATCTGCTCCTCCCGATGTCAGATCCCGTACCATATCTATCCTCTCCTGACGGCTGTACTCATGATAATCGATAAGATGATCCACACCGGCTATCTCCTTTGACAGACGGAGTCTGGTTTCCCGGCTTCCTATCATTATTACCTGTCTGGCTCCCATCAGGCGTGCGAGGAGGGCCGAGAGGACACCAACCTGACCTGATCCAATTACTGCGACTCTGGAATCGGTCGTGAGGCCAGCTTCCATTATTCCGGGGCCTGTAAGGGTTAATTCAAGTGCTCTCATGGCCACGGCCATGGGGTCCAGAAGTACGGCTATTTCCGAGGGCATGGTGTCGGGTACTTTCCACACATATGTTTCAGGAAAGACATAAACATATTCGGCAAAACCGCCCATGAAGTAGGGCCAGTTGGAGATGTCAGAGCTTATTGTCTCTTTTCCTTCCAGTCCCAGCTGGGAGTAGGGAACCCCGTAGACAAAAGAGTTGTCGCAGACCGTACAGGTACCGGGTCTGCTGGCCAGGCATCCGGCGCATTTTCCACAGGTTATCCAGGGGTAGAGGACAATTCTGTCGCCTTCAGAGATGGGGCCGCCGAATACATTGAGGCTGCTGTTGGCCTCTGAGCCCATGGAGACAATTGTCCCTGTGACTTCATGGCACATAATGGCATTGTAGGGTGGAACTTCTTTGATCAGATGGCCGTCAGTTCCGCAGATCCCTGCGGCTTCAACCTTGATAAGGAGTCCGTCTTTTTTGACTTCGGGTATGGGGAGATCCTGAACTTCTATGTCGTATCGGCCTTTCCAGACAGCTGCTTTACCTGTTTTCTGCATCTTATTTATCCTTAGGGGAGTGATAATAAGATTATCATCCCCATCAGGATAAGCTGTCAATCAAATCGGCACTCAGTTATTTTTTTTGATTGCAAGTACGGCGTTCTGTCCACCAAAGCCGAATGAGTTGGTGAGTGCTGCCTTTATATCAGCTTCTCTAGCTGCTCCGGGAATTGTATCCAGGAGGCATTCGGGGTCTGGTGTGTCCTGATTTATAGTGGGGTGTAGTACTCCATTATAGATACTCAGAATAGTCGCGGCTGCTTCAATGGCACCGGCTGCACCCAGGGTGTGTCCTATCATTGATTTGCTGGAGCTGACAGGAGGGATGCTGCCTTTGCCGAATATACGTTGGATGGCTTTTGTTTCTGTTCTGTCATTAGCCTTTGTGGATGTTCCATGGGCATTGATATATCCGATATCTTCAGGGTTCAGACCGCCTTCTTTCATGGCCAGTTCCATTGCATATCCCGACCATTCTCCGTTTTCATCGGGAGCTGCAATGCTGGATGCATCAGCTGTCATACCCACACCGGCAAGGACCGCATAGATTCGGGCTCCTCTTTTCTCTGCATGGGATCTCTTTTCAATAACAAGACTGGAGGCACCTTCGCCAATGACAAAACCGTCTCTATCCTGATCGAAGGGACGGCTTGCGGCCTCGGGATTATCGTTTCTGGTGGAAAGAACTCTCATACAGCTGTAGGAATCAACAACCAGTGGGGTAATGGTTGATTCTGTTCCTCCTGCGATCATAACATCGGCCTGGGAGCATCTAAGAATATTTATGGCGGAAGCTATGGAGTGGATTCCTGTGGCACAGGCTGAGAGAGCAGCCATATTGGGACCATGAATGCCCAGTTCTATGGCGATATTTCCTGCTGCCATGTTGGGTATGATCCTGGGAACAGCCAGGGGGTGTCCTTTACCTGGACCTCTTTCATTAAGGATGGCAAACTGTTTTTCCAGTATCTCATAGTCACCGGCTGCAGAACCCATAATGCATCCTGTACGAAGTGGGTCTATATTATCTGAATCCAGACCGGCATCTTTGGCAGCTTCCAGGGCTGAGCATACGGCCAGCTGTGAAAAGCGGGACATCTTACGGGCATTCTTCTTATCCATAAAATCAGAAGCTTTGAAATCCTTGAGTTCGCAGGCTATTTTAGTAGCAAAACCCTCTGTGTCAAAAGAACCGATGGCTGCTGCTCCGGATACTCCGTTTAATAGATTATTCCAGAAATCATCCTTATTCAGTCCGATGGGGGTGAGTGTTCCTATTCCTGTTACGACGATATCTTCGGGATGATTCATTGGGTTTTTCCTCTCTTTTATGACATTACGCATAATAATGTCAGCTAAAAGCTCTAGTGTAAAGGTACTATTTATGACATTAATAGGTATATTGTCAAAAATAATGTTTACTCTTTTGAATGCATGTCCTAATATTTATATAATTTTATCAGCAGAAAAAAATCAATGAATTTAACATAGATATTTAATATGAAAGGTAGAAAGGAGTCTAATATGACACAGCCCCAATTAATTCAGGGTGGAATGGGAATAGGAGTATCCAATTGGAACCTTGCCAGAGAAGTATCGGCAAGCGGTCAATTGGGAGTTATATCCGGAACAAGCCTGGATTCAGTTCTTGCCAGAAGACTTCAGGATGGAGATCCCGGCGGTCATATGAGAAGAGCTCTTGCAGCCTTCCCGTTTCAGGATACAGCCAGGAGAATCGTTGATAAGTATTTTATCCCCGGTGGACGATTGAACAAACCCTATATTCAGCTCCCTTTCTTCACAATCAAAAACAATGAAACCCTGGATGAGCTTTCGGTTGCAGCCAACTTTACAGAAACCTATCTGGCTAAAGAGGGACATGAAGGTACGGTAGGGGTTAACTATCTTGCCAAGGTACAGCTTCCAACTCTCTCTTCCATATACGGAGCACTCCTTGCAGGAATCGATTATGTCATCATGGGCGCCGGTATTCCTCTGGAGATTCCCGCTATTCTTAAAAAACTGACTGAGAATGAGAAAACAAACCTCAAGCTTAATGTTGAGGATTCGGACAAGAATGACAGCTTCTTTTCAAGCTTTGATCCTTCTGCCCTGTTCGGCAGTAAACTTCCTGCATTGAAGATGCCACGCTTTATGCCTATCGTCTCTTCCAACTTTCTGGCAACACTGATGAGTAAGAAAGCTTCAGGGCCCATTGACGGCCTGATTATTGAGAGTCATGAGGCCGGCGGACATAATGCACCTCCCCGTGGAAAGATGGTACTCGATGAGTCCGGAGAGCCTGTATACGGAGAGAGGGATGCTGTTGATACAGAAAAGCTGAAAGAGATCGGTCTTCCATTCTGGCTGGCCGGTTCCTATGGAAGTCCTGAGGGATTCCGCTCAGCTCTGAAGGCCGGAGCTGCAGGGATTCAGGTGGGTTCCGCCTTTGCTCTTTGTAGAGAGTCCGGTATTTTCCCTGATCTCAGAAAAAAGATTGTATCCGCCATAAGCCGTGGAGACAGTTCAATATTTACGGATGCTGAAGCTTCTCCTACGGGATTTCCTTTTAAGGTGATGAAACTGAAAGATACCATCGGTGATCGTAAAGTCCTGGAAATGAGAAAGAAAACATGTAATCTGGGCTATCTGAGAGACATGTATAAGAAGGCCGATGGAAGTATCGGTTACAGATGTTCTGCCGAAAAGCAGGAGATTTTTGTACAGAAGGGAGGAAATCCCACCGAAGCAGCGAGTAAGAAATGCTGCCTCTGTAATGCTCTTCTGGCGACAGTCGGTCTGCCCGGCACAACAGTTGATATTGAGCAGGAGAAGCCCCTGGTTACCCTTGGTTCTCATATGGAGTCATTGAAACAGCTTGTGCAGGAAAAAATGGATTTTACTGCCAGAGATGTAATCAACTATATCATGAAATAAAATCAGAAATGCCCGCTCTGAGTTGTGAGGGTGTATCTGAATAGTAAATAAAAAACCGGAAGCTCCCCTGGGACTGCTTCCGGTTTTTTGATTTATAATATACTTACATTTGTAAAAGGATCAGCGGTCGACTCTGGCTCCACCGCCACCGACAATCTTCTCAACTTCCGCCAGAGAAGCCATTGTGGTATCCCCGGGAGTTGTCATTGCAAGAGCGCCGTGGGCAGCACCGTAATTAACAGCTTTATCTGCATCGTTGTAGGTCAGAAATCCGTAGATTAGACCTGAGGCAAAACTGTCTCCTCCACCGACACGGTCCATAATTTCCAGACCGGGTCTGTGCTGAGCTTCATAGATAGTTCCGTCATACCAGGAGATGGCGCCCCAGTCATTGACTGTGGCTGATTTAACACCCCTTAAGGTTGTGGCAGTGGCCTTGAAGTTGGGGAATGCAGATACGGCCTTATTGATCATTTTTTTGAAGCTGTCAGTTTCCAGATCTGTCAGATTCTCATCAGTTCCTTCAACTTCAAATCCAAGACAGGCTGTGAAGTCTTCTTCATTTCCGATCATTACATCAACATATTTTGCTATCTCTTTGTTTACTTCCCGGGCCTTGGCTTCTCCACCGATGGCCTTCCAGAGGGAGGGGCGGTAGTTCAGGTCGTAGGAGATGACTGTTCCGTATTTCTTGGCGGCCTTCATGGCTTCCATAACTACGGCAGGTGAAGTTTCGGAGAGTGCTGCAAAGATTCCTCCGGTGTGAAACCAGCGGACACCCTGTGAGAAGATTCCTTCCCAGTCAATATCGCCCTCTTTAAGCTGACTGACAGCTGTGTTTCCTCTGTCAGAACAGCCTACGGCTCCTCTGACTCCGAATCCGCGCTCAGTGAAATTCAGACCGTTTCTGACATCACGCCCGCAACCATCATATTTATCCCATTTAATATAGGACGTATCGACTCCGCCCTGAAGAATAAGGTCTTCTACAAGACGTCCTACGGGGTTGTCGGCGAGTGCTGTAACTACAACGGCTCTCTTACCGAAACAGCGGCGCAGTCCTCTGGCCACATTGTATTCTCCGCCCCCTTCCCAGGCTGCGAAAGTTCTTGTTGTATGGATTCTTCCTTCACCGGGATCAAGACGTAGCATGACTTCACCGAGTGAAAGGATATCGTATCTGCACTCTTCTGCAGTTTTAATGTTTAATTTTGCCATATATTGCCTCCTAGTACTTTGCGGCCAGAGTTACGGCATCTTTTACGATACCGGCGATCTTGTCCCATTCTCCGGCTTCAATATCAGCAGCCTTTCCTACCCAGGTACCACCGGCACAGGGAACCTGAGGGATTGAGAGATAATCACCCAGGTTAGCAGTATTTACACCGCCCGTGGGCATTATTTTTATTCCCATATGTTTATAGGGACCGATGAAGTTGGCGAGCATTTTGGTTCCGCCCATGGCTTCAGCAGGGAAGAACTTCATCATTCTGATACCATACTGCATGATCTGTTCCAGTTCAGAGGGAGTACAGAATCCGGGGAAGAAGGGGTAATCTGATTTAACTGCTTCATCAACAATTACAGGGTTGAGTCCGGGGGCTACTGCAAACTGTGCACCAGCATTGAATGCTCTGTGCAGTTCATCGAGAGTAAGAATGGTTCCGGCACCGAGTACAAGTTCGGGAAAGCGTATAGCAGCTTCCTTTATGATGCCTTCGGCGGCTTTGGTTCTGAATGTAATTTCTGCAGCTTTCAGTCCGCAGTCGTTTAGAATCTCACACATTTTGATTCCGTCTTCTACCTTTTCAATGGCAAGAACGGGAACAACTTTTACTTTTGCTAATGCCTCTACAACGGTATCACATTTCTTCTTATAATCGTTCATGATATCTCCTATATGGACTTATTTTTTAGTATTCATTGTGTTTTGGACTACTTTTTATATCATGTTTTAATAAAATGAAACAGGGTTTCAAAAACCAATTTTTAACAATTTTATCAGGATTTATCGCAATTCATAGTGAATTCCTCCTTTTTCATATAGGGAACCTTGACAAATGAATCAAGGTTGCATACTCTAGGTATGTAAAGACATACTTAAGGTAGGTTTTAAGAATGGGTACATCTGATACAAAGAAGCAGCTTGAACTGAAAGCCCTTCAGTTTTTTGCCCGAAACGATTTTGAACGTTCCAATCTCAATGATATCGCAAAAGCCCTGGGAGTGACCAAGGGAGCAATCTATCATTATTTCAGCAGTAAAGAGGATCTCTTTCTGGCCGCTGTTAATCAGCTGCTGGATATGATGATGGATATGTTCGGCCAGGGACTCCCCAGGGATATTCCTATCAATATCCTCCTGGATAATCTGTTTCATATGGAAGAGATGATGGTGGAGGTCAGCAGATCATTGGGTCTGGAAGAGGGCCTTAATGAGTATAAAAATATTCTCTACCTCTTTTTGACAGGCATAAAGAAGTTTCCAGATCTGCAGGAACGCATAGATGCCCTGTATTCCGGATTTACAGATTCTCTGGAGGATCTGCTTAATGCCGGGATTGTCAGGGGAGAAATACGCAGGGATGTGGACAGCAAGGCCATAGCCTATGAAATAACAGCATTCTATGAGGGTGCCCTTCTTCTGGGAGCCTTTTCAAATAAGAAAGATTATATAGTTCTGGGACCACGAGTCTGTCAGTCAATCTGGGAACGGATTGCTGTTGAATCTGTGGCTGCGATAGAGGGGAGGAAATAATGGGTGATTCAATAAACAAATCATATCTGGGCAGCTGGGCCGCCTGGGCCGGTGGAAATCCGGGAAAGGTCTTCCTGGCAGTCCTGCTGATCACAATTGTGATGATCATCGGGACCATTAATATGAAGATGGAGATGACTTTTTATTCGATCATGCCCCAGAAGTCAAATCAGGTGCAGGATTTGAAAAGAATAACCGAAAACTATCCTTTTGCTTCTTCAATGATTGTTGTCATTGATGGACGCGGACTCCCTGAGGGAGAGGCCAAAGCCACTGTAAAGGAAACCATTGATGAGATGGAAACTGTATTCCTGTCGGATGAGTTTTCCTCTGCCATAAGCGGTGTTTACAGCAAGGTTGATCAGAATTTCATCAGAGAGCATGGCTTTCTCCTTACTGAGGCCAAAGATCTGAAGCGCATGGAAGATATGTATGCAGATACAGATATTCTTCCTTTTCTGACAGCTCTTAATGATGATCTGGAGAGAGAATACTCCGGGGATGGTGAAGCCATGGATGACGATGAGACTCAGCTCAGTGCATGGGTGGATGGTCTAGATCGGATACTCGGAGAACTTGCTGAATCGATGGAGGGTACTACTCCGGATCTAAAGGCTGTTCAGGAAGCAATGGATGCCTATCTTCTTGGCGAGAGCTACTACCTGAGCAGGGAAGAAAACCTTGGAATCATGTTTTTAAATCCCACATATACAATTAATGACCTGGGCCCCCTGGTGGAAGAGACCGGTAGAATTGAACAGAGGGTTAAGGCAATAGCCGAGGCCAATGGAGTTACTGCCGGACTGACAGGCATTCTGGTTGTGGGCCGGGATGAGATGGTGACCTCAGAACAGGGACTGGCCCTCTCCATGGTATTGGCCATGGTATTAATACTGGCCCTGATGATCATTGTTTTCCGAATCCGCAGTACTCCTCTGATGATAGGTATTCCTCTGATCCTGGGACTCTTATGGACTACCGGGATGACGGGATTTCTTCTGCATCGTCTGAATATTATGACAGCCATGTATATGGTCGCTCTTATGGGACTGGGTGTGGATTATGGCATCCACCTGATGACTGGCTATGTTCAGGAACGTGACCAGGGGCTGGACTTTATCCCGGCTCTTCAGTCTGCTTTTATTAAAGGCGGTAAGGGTGTTATTACAGGTGGCCTGACAACTGCTGCAGCATTTTATGCCCTTTTTATGGCCGAGAGTGATCTGGTCAGGGAACTTGCTGTTGTGGCAGGTACGGGTATCCTCTGTGAATTACTTGCCATGATGATGCTTATTCCCGCTTTTCTCGGCTGGAGACAGAAACGTCTGGAGAAGAAGGGAAAGACAGACCCCATGCTGGTAAGGAAATCAAGAATACGCTCGGACTTTGCGGATGGGCTCGGTAAAAAAATTACCAGCCGTCCGGGGCTCTGGATGGCTGCTCTTCTTGTACTTGGAGTTCTTCTGGGAACCCAGGCTCACAAAGTGAAACTTGAAGACAATCTTATGAACATGGAGGCAGAAGGTCTTGAGTCTGTGGAACTCCAGGATGTAATGACCGATGAATTCGGTGCTGCGCCGGATGTCCTTTATGTAATATCGGATGACAGAGATGAGCTTCCAGAAATGGTAAGGGCTCTGAAGGATCTGGATTCTGTCAAAGAAGTGAGTGCCATAACTCAGTGGTGGCCTACTGACTCCCAGAGAAATGAGCGTCTCCCTCATCTGCAGAATATTCAGACCGGACTGGAAGAGTGGGAAAGCTCAGGAGAGACAGATGCCTGGCTGCTGCAGGAAGAACTTTACCGCCTGGAAGCCAACCTGGTTGAGATGGGAGACATGGCTGTTCTTGGAGGTACTGAACGTCTTGCCTATGTTCTGAACCGAGTCACCGGACTGGATAATGACGGGAATAAAATTGCAGACTCTGTATTTGACCGTCTTTTTGAGATTATGGAATCGGAATCTTATGATGAAGCCGATCTTCTGACCTTTCAGAAGAATTTTTCACCCCTCCTGGCTGAGCGGATACATGGGATGGCTTCCTCGGATAAAGTGGAACTTGAAGACCTGCCGGCGATGACTCGGGATTCATTCCTCTCCATGGAAGATGCCTCTACTCTGGTTTCTATCTCCCCCCGCATGAATCCCTGGGAGGGACAGTTCAGAAATATCTTTTCTGCCCAGGTAGGAACTGTGACAGACCGTGGAACAGGAATGATCCTGGCTGCGGACCAGCTGATTCAGATTGCCGACAGTGACGGTAAAAGGGCCATGATTGCCGCTCTGATAGCTGTCTTTATCATTCTGCTCTTTGACTTTAGAAACCTGAAATTGACAGCACTGACCTTTGTTCCCCTTTTACTGTCCTTTGTTTCACTCTATGGACTGATGGCAATCTTTGGAATCAAATTCGACTTTGTTAATATCATTTCCATTCCTCTGCTGGTTGGAATAGGGATAGATGACTCGGTGCATATCAACCACCGTTATCTATTGGAAGGAAAAGGTGAGATGCACACAGCTCTGGCTAAAACCGGATCGGCTGTTGCTCTGACTACAATGACAACCATGATCGGTTTTGCATCCTTTATTCCCTCTATTATGCGGGCTATGAGGAGTACGGGTATAGTTCTGACCCTTGCGATGGCCCTGGCTTTTGTATTTTCAATCTGTTTTCATCCGGCCGTTCTTGTTCTGGCCAATGAAAAGTGGGGATGGAATCTGAACCCATGGAAAAAAGGAGATAAATAACCATGAAAAAAACTATGTTAATCATATCTTTGGTACTTTTTGCTTTCACATCGACTCTTTCGGCCCAGGATGCCCAGGCAATCCTGGATGAAGCTGACAAGAGTTTTGAGCTGAACGGACTGTATTCAGAAAGCACTCTCACAGTCTATAAGAACGGAAAACCCCAGGCACCACAGGTGATGGTGGGTTATGAGTTGGATGGAGCGGATGGTACTGCCCGTTCTCTGAGTATTTTTAAAGATCCCCCCCGGGTTTCGGGTACTGCATATCTTATGCTGGGTGATGACCTGTGGGTCCGTTTTGCATCAACAGGACGCATCCGCAAACTGAGTTCCTCTGCCAAGAAAAACTCAGCCGCCGGTAGTGATTTCTCCTATGCGGATATGGGTGAGGGGGGCGACAGTTTTACAAGTGATTACAGTCCTGAACTGGATGGCTCCGAGAAGATTGACGCTGTGGATTGCCACCGTATTGTTCTCAGTCCCGAGAAGAAGGATGCTGTATACGAGAAGATGATTGTCTGGGTAAGCAAAGCTGATTCCCGGTATATAAAAGTGGAATACCATGACAAGGGTTCTCCCATTAAATATATGATGCTGGAAGATTATAAAGAGCTCGGAGCTGTGGATTATCCCAATAAGATCACCATGACCAGTCTGACCAGGAATTCTGTTTCGGTGATGGAGACCCAGTTTATTGAATACAACAGTGACAGGATTCAGGATAATTTCTTCTCTACATCCTACCTGGAATCAATTCGCTAACCCTCAGGCCTTCAGGCATGATTAAACAAGGATAAGATAAATGAAGAAAGTGATAATATTTATATTAATGACAATCACTGTTTCTCTCTTTGCTGAGGTTAATTTCAGCGGTGAGTTGAAACCGGAAGTTATTTTCAATATCCCCGGAGAGGATGGTTATGAATCTCCCCTGAATCCCGGAAATGCTCTGGGCATGGGAGATGTAATGTTCCGCAACGAGATTCATCTGAAGCTTGATCAGCACAGTGAATCTGCCGCCCTGGATCTATGGCTTCAGATAGGGCAGTATCCCATCGCCGATATGCTGGCAGGGACAGCAGCTATTCTCTCTTCCACTGATCCAGCCGGTCCTGCATTAAGCTCTGCTGTAGCGGACCTTGCATACGCCTCGGATTCATACCTCTATACCGCCAGTCTCCTCAGAGCCAACGCCTCATGGATGCCAGCATCGGAATTGAAATTTACTTTCGGACGGCAGAGTTATCTTACAGGTTACGGTTATGGCTGGAACCCCTCGGATCTGGCCAACCCTCCCAAGGACCCCACAGATCCTCAGGCCTACCTTCGCGGTGTGGATGGGCTGACTTTTCAGGCTGATCCCCTCTCCTGGATGGGGATCAAAGCCTATGGTCTTCTCCCTTCCCAGGGATTCAGCTGGAATTATGATGAACTACTGGCTGGGGCTGAAGTGACTTTTCAGGCAACAGCCCTGGAGATTAAACTGTCTGGTCTATACGGAGGAGTGGAGAAGGATTCAGATGAGTATGATCTGTATCCCCATGCAGGGGCGGCGGCCTTCTTTATTGATCTCTTTGGTCTGGGTGTATACGGGGAGGGTGTTGTCCGCTCTCGATCCAGAAGGAATGTTCCCCATGCATCGGCTGCTCCTTCTATGCTTGAGAATGAAGCCGTGTATTCAGCTCTGGCAGGGATGGAGTACTACTTCAGTTCCGGTCTGGTGGGAGCTGTGGAGTACTTCTATAATGGAGAGGGTTGGGATGATGATCAGAGGGATGATTATGCATCGGCTCTGGATCTTTTGAGCACAGGTCCCGATGGAGATTATATGGGGCTCTATACTCCCCAGTATTTTGCCAGGCACTATATTCTTCTTAATCTGATGCTCCCCTGGTATGCCAGGGACAGCAGCTTCAATGCCAACTTCATCTATTCTCCTGACTCCCAGGCATTGTTTGTGACTCCTTCAGCCGTTTTCAATCTGAATTATGAGGGAACCCTTGTTTCAGAAATCTGGTATAGCGGTCAGTACAGTCTGGATGACAGTAAAAAAAACGAGGCCTGGCTCTCTCCTGTGAATCATAGCATCCTGCTGAATTTGAGGTATTATTACTAGCCTGTTGATTTCAATGGATTGAAAAGCGGAAGGTTTATATCTCTTCCGCTTTTTTTTAGGGGATGAGACTGAAAACTTCCAATCCCTTTGATGTGGTCAGATAAGCGTAATTTCCCTGGATCGCTATATCTGTGGTTATGTCATTATTACCCGGGGTATCGCTTGGATCAAATGAGTTGACTCCTGCATTCACAGTCAAAGTAGTCCTCACCCCATAGTTAAATATGGAGAGGCCGTGCCTGCTGTTATAGATAGCATAATCTCCCAGGGCAATAATATTATTAGGGACATAGGCCCAGTCTTTGGAAGCAGTCATGGCGCCGATAGGATCATCTCCCCCTCCTTGAGTATGAAAGGGAATCGCCAGTGAGAAGTCAAAGGCACCAATATTATCAGCATCTCCCGTGAGGGCGTTTGTATTGCTTAAACAAAACAGTTTTGAATTCGTATATGAAAAACTCTTTACACTGATGCTGCTGGAATTTTCATAAATATTGACCTGATCCGTTGATATGGTGGAATTGTTAAAAATATTTGGACTGATGAGGTCGTAAACTTTGATTCTGCTTTCTGTATCAGAATAGCTTACTATGGCAAGGTTTTCATTCAGATTATATTGTCTGAAAAAGATTATATCGTATAAATAGGAAGAGAATGTGCTGTTTTTGGCAATCAATTCCGGATACGCTGGATCAGATACATCAACAATGGCCAGGGCAGTGTTTCCAGGTGAACTGTCAGCCTCCAATATGAGATACAGATAAGATCCGTAAAGATATGATTTCTTGGGGTACATGGCTGTAAATTTCAGCTGTCCTAGTTTTAAAGGATTCCCCGGGTCACTGAGATCCAGGATTATCAGGTCTGATGTTTCACAGGATAGAAAACCATAGTCTCCGTGTACTGTCAGGTGGACTGGAGTTCCGCTCTCAACGTCAGTAAAAGATCTTACAAGAGTCGGGCTGGCAGGATTGGAAATATTGAGAATCACTACACTGCCGTCATCCTTTGTCAAATAGGCAAAGTCTCCCTGTTCTTTTATTCCTGTGAAACCTGAATTATCTGCATATGTGCCTACGGAACTTGGATTCGGTTCTGTATTCCAATGATAGGTTTTCATATTGCTTGCGGCCAGTTTGTTAAGCAGTTCCTCTTCCAGGGGTGCATCAGGGCTGTACGGATACACTCTAAAGTAATAGATTGTTTCAGAACTTTCATTATAACGGAGAAAATTATTGGCTGTGATGCCGATGGTTTCCCAGGAACCACCTAAAGAGCTTGATCTCTGAACAACATACTTATCCACATCTGTCAGTTGGGGCCATAATAAATCAATATTATTTTCATTTACAGTAACAACAGGTGTACAGCTTAAGGGGGATAGGGGCATCATACTTTTTATTGAGGAACTGAAGACTTTCTCACTCTCTTCTGCAGATACAGCTGAGATGATAAAGCTGTAGTTTTTACCATTTTCAAGCCCATCCCATATTAAACTGACCTCAGATTCCCTGGATTCAATATTTTGAGTACCAAGACCGTAGAAAAGTTCTCTAATTTCATAAACTGTTCCACCACCTCCGGGTATCCCGCTCCAATGCAGTGTCAGCTCTTTATTTCCTCTCTCCAGGCTGAAACTGGTAATTTCCCCATCAGATTTGGAGTAGTTCAGATTGTATTCTTTACTGTTTCCCTTCCAGTCCAGGGCTGTGATTTTGATATTGATCGGACCCACATAGGCATCGCCGTAGGTTTTCAGCATTTCTGTTACAAATCGGCCGTCTTCATCGACGTCCAGCACAAGTGCTTCTGATATTCCAACAACTTCCAGGGTCACTGAGTCTACTCTTCCAGCCTCTCCGTCACTATCCAGGTCAGTTACGGTACCGCTTATCTGAGTGTATGCCCCATAGGCAAAACCGTTTTCGGGTGTAACGTTTGTAAACTCCGGTGGAACATCATCATGAGCCTGTGAGAGCATCTGTTGAGAAATACTTTGAACACAGGATGAGAACAGAATCACCACCATAATGGTGGTACATAGTTTTATATATTTTGCCTTTTTCATGATTTACTCCTCATCATCCAGGAAGATAATCTGATCTTCTATCACTTCGGCGGCTCTACTGCCTTCTGAATTTGAGGCAATAGATGCCAGATAGGCATATCCCTCAGTTTTTTCAGGAGAGATGCTTTGAGCTAATTTATAGTAATCTTCAGCCTTAGTGTAATCCTTCATGGCATAGTAGACCTTGGAGAGGTTGAGGTTTGTTACCATGGCAGAATTACTTCTCCCCTTTCCACTTTTTTCCAGAATGGATCTAACCGAATCCAGCTCTCCGGCGGCACCTGAATAATCTTTATTAAGATATTTGAGATTAGAGATATTCACTCTTGGACTGAGGTAGTTCTTGTCCAGTTTTATGGCTTCACGAAAGGCTTTTTCAGCCTTGGAGAGTTTATTGAACCCTGCCAGAGCAATACCAAGACGGTTGTAGTTCTGTTTGCTTGGTCTCGCTTCAACTTTCTGGTAAAAAGCTGTGAGAATCAGGTTGCTTATGTCTTCCATTTCATCGGAAAAAGCTTTTGATATATATTCGGCGTTACCGTATTGCAGTCCCAGGTCTTTCTCTGTCAGGCCTATGGGGCGGTATGTTTGCCGTGCATCGGCAGTGATATAAATCTGTCTTTTTTCAGGGCTTTCTTCCAGGGATTTCCACTCTTCGGCCCCCTTATTCCAGGCATTCATAAAACTGCTTTTTCCTATGAGTGTAATTTCCAGGGGTATCCAGAGCTTTCCGTCTATATCAATTGTCTTTGTTCTATCCGGATTGATTTTTCCAAAGGACCTGGAATCTTCTCCTGTATTAAATGCAGTATAGATGTGGCCCGGAATTGTGATAAATGCTGTCTCAATACCGATTGTTTCCAGTAGGCTGAGGTAGAGAACTGTCAGGTCATCACAGTCTCCTGTCAACTTGTTTAGAGTTGTACGAGGGAGGCTGATGGAGTCCACTACCATACTTTTGCTGTCTGATACGGTGGCGAATGGCTGCTGAGGATCAACCTGATATATGATACCGATCTCTTTCAGAGCCTGATAAATTTGAATGGCTCCCTGCAGTCTATCGTTGTAATTGGGAATTAGATCATCCTTACAACTCTTACGGATAAAACTGCTGTAATTTTGAAGTGCACTGTCTGAAGGGGTGATGAAAGAAGCAACTTTTCTATCATCATCCCATATGAGTGATGTTTTATCATAAAGGTCGTAGGAGGCCGGATAACTCTGTTCAACAGGTCTGTTATTGTACATGTAGGAGACCTTAATCTCTCCGCTCAGGGGTGTTATTCCCTCTGTGAGAAAAATCTCTTTATTAAAAAGAGCTGTAAGGGGAACGTCCATAGACTCACCTTTTTTAAGTTCATCAATCTGCTGAACAATTGTGGGTGCATCCATATAACCTGACTGATAGAACGAAACTGTCAGATCTTTAAGAGCGACCCTATCAGTGTTTTCAATGGTAACAGTTCCAAGAGGATTCTTTCTATAATAATTTTGCATAGCTGCAAAGAGGGGATCAATCTGCAAATTTTTAAATCGGATGCTTTTTACTGCTGCATCAGGAGAGTCGGGATCTTTGCCGAAGCGGAAGGAGAGAGTCCCTCCTATACCCAAAAGAAAACCGTTCATTTCTGTGAATTTGGGATCAGTGGAGTGCTGGTATCGAATGGCAGGGGCCAGTTCCAGTGCCATATTGTAGCTGGGGCTGAGTCCCAGGTAAACTGTCCCCTGTCCCAGGGCATATATCGTTCCGGCAGCTTCGTCTGACAGGTTCTTATAGACTCCCTGAGCTATACCGGCATTTAGACCGAAGCCGAACTCAAAGGTTTTAGAACTTCTACGGATAAATCTGACACCAGCCATTCCAAAGTAGTTGCTGCTATCCCAAGTCAGGGCATCTACACTATTCTGACTGTCGAATTTTGTCATTCCGCCTATGATTTCGGGTTGAAGCCAGGGAATGCTCTGAGGGGTGTATCTCACATTTGCTGAAAGATCAAAAATACTATAGGGTGTTCCACTATCAAATCCGGACAGAGGACTAAAACTTGTATAACTGACCCCTAGAGAGAGAGGTGAGCGATAATAACTGTTATAATTGATTTTCGAACTTTCTCCATACAGTAGTCCTGTACATAATACTATAATAAGAATGAAGGCTGAGATTCTTTTCATGAGATCCTACCTTTTTTGAATATACCTATTTTAAAACTGAAGTTCTGTTGATATATTATCAGTATACTTATATTTTTACTGGATCTTTATTGATTTGTCTAGAAGTTTAGAATAAGCAGGAATCTTTTTCCTTCATAGCCGTGGTCTGTACACTTTGCTCTTATCTCCACTTCCTTTAAATCTGCCGGGATGGTGACTCCCGAGAGGGACCGTGTAAAGGGCTGTTCGTTATCATGTGGATGAGCCAGTATCCTTGACCCCAGGATCTCTCCTGTATCCGGATTCACTATTATCCATATATCTGCATAGTGATCCCAGCCCTCATCTTTATGTCTGATAGTTACAGAGAAGGTCCATGATCCATTCGAATTCTGTATGGCTTTTGCTTTTACGACCTGTGCGAAATCCAGATTGTCATCAGCCTGAAATACCTCTTCAGAATATAGGGTACTGAGAGTTGACAGTATCAGTACTGTATAGATTAATAACTTCTTCATAACAGAAATTATAGTCTATTTCCATTTTCGAAAGAGCAGACAGGGTAAAGAAAAGTGTTGACAAACGGCCATTGGTGTTCTAAAACACTAAAGGGGTCTATTGTGAATGACCCATAAAATCAAATAAAAAACGGAGGAAGCTATGCTTAATAAAATACCCAGAATTCTCTCACCTGAACTGGTTAAATTTCTGATGGAAATGGGCCACGGTGATGAGGTGATCATTGCTGACGGAAATTTCCCCTCATCCACATGTTCTCAGAGACTTGTTCGTGCAGACGGCCATAGCGGAACTGAAATTCTTGATGCCATTCTCGAACTCTTTCCCCTGGACCCCTACGGAGATGAGATTCCTGTTTCTCTGATGGAAAAAGTTCCCGGAGATAAAGTCGAAACTCCTATCTGGGATGAGTATAAGGATATCGTTTTGAAGCATAACAGCAATATCAGGGAATTCAACTTTATTGAGAGATTCGAATTCTATGAAAGATCTAAAAAAGCCTACGGAGTTATTGCTACCGGAGAAGCTGCTCTGTATGCTAATATTCTTATTAGAAAAGGGGTCGTTCTAGACTAGGACTCCTATACAAGGAGAATGGGGATGATATCTTCAGAATTACCCAGGATACTAATCCTGGATACCGGTGGAACCATCAGTCAGACTGCAGGAGCCGACGGTTCTCTGGTACCCTGTTCCACAGAGTATATTGAGATGGTGCCCCGTCTTCATGAAATTGCCCGTCTGGAAGTTCTGCGTCTTGAGAGAATGGACAGCAGTGATATGACCGCGGCCCTCCGGATGGAGATGGCCCGGCTTATCTATGAAAACTATGATAATTATGAGGGCTTCGTTGTAATCCACGGTACTGATACCATGGTTGATACGGCGGCGGCTCTGAGTTATATGCTTCAGGATCTTGGTAAACCTGTTGTTCTCACAGGAGCCCAGCTTCCCATATTTGCACCCGGTCCTGACGGACTGAATAATCTTTTTTATTCAGTACAGACCGCCTCCATGGATCTTGGTGAAGTGGTCATCTGCTTTGGTGACCGTATTCTCAGGGGAAACCGCAGTCTCAAGGAAAATGTACACGGTTTTAATGCTTTTCATTCATTCAGAGTTCCTGCACTGGGGGAGCTGGGAGTGACGGTTCAGCTTCTGGATCACCGTATTCACCGCCGAGAGAGCAGCCCCTCCCTTTATCCCCATCTTGATTCCTCAGTTCTCTATGTCACCCTGACATCGGGGACTACGGTTTCTATTCTTGAATCACTCCTGGGTGCAGCTGATCTTAGAGGTCTGGTGCTGGGCTGTTTCGGTTCCGGAAATCTGCCGGCTCATGAGCTCCCGGCGCTTAAGAAGATTCTTGCCCGGGGAGTTCCTGTTCTGGTGATTACAACCTGCCTGAAGGGGAATACAATTCTTTCATTATATGCCTCAGGACGGAAGGTCTATAACGCGGGAGCAAGGGAAGGTCTTGATCTGACTCCTTCGGCTGCCGTTCAGAAGATGATGTATGCTCTTGGACGGATTGAGAATGAAAAACCGGGTCTGCAGGGTCCTGCGAGACAGCAGGCTCTTTATGATCTTTTGACTGCTTCTGTTTCCATGGATATGGATGAATCACTGCGCGTTTCTGAGTAAAAAAGTCCCCGGAAATACTTCTCTTAAATAGTCATAGATGTCTGACCTGGTCAATGAATCTCTTATGATCTGCAGCTGTCCGTGATATAATTAAATAACAAATCACGATCCTGTTCAACAGACAGTTTTTAACCAGAAACAACGGGGTCTCTTTTAACAAGGAGTATCCATGGAATCAATTCTGATAAGGAATTGCGGGAGTGTCTTTCAAAGTGCTGAAAAAGGTGTTTTGAAGGATCATGACATATTTATTGAGGGAAATATTATTTCCCGGATCGGCAGGAACCTTGATGTTCAGGCCGAAAGGATTATTGACGGCAGAAACAGGGTCGTTATCCCGGGTCTGGTTAATTCTCATCACCATTTTTATCAGACATTTACCAGAAACCTACCGGCTGTTCAGAATGCCGAGCTTTTTGAATGGCTGATCTATCTTTATGATATCTGGAAACATCTGGATATCGAATCTGTTTATAATTCTTCCCTCCTGGCAATGGGAGAACTGTTAAAAACCGGCTGTACTACTTCTACGGATCACCACTATCTCTATCCCCGGGATATTGACGGTGATATCATGGCTACCCAGTTTGCCGCGGCAGATGCCCTGGGCATGCGTTTCTCTCCCACCAGAGGATCAATGTCATTGAGCAAGAAGGATGGAGGACTTCCACCTGATTCTGTTGTACAGGATGAACAGACCATTCTTAAAGACTCTGAACGGGTTATCAAGGCCTATCATGACAGCAGCGATTTTTCTATGAAGAAGATTGTTCTGGCACCCTGTTCCCCCTTCTCTGTAACAGAAGCCCTGATGAAGGATTCTGCCGCTCTGGCCAGGGAATATGGAGTACGCCTGCATACACATCTTGCTGAGACTAGAGATGAGAATGATTTCTGCCTAAAAGTATATGGACGCCGTCCGTTACAGGTCATGGCGGACTGTGATTTTCTGGGTGAGGATGTTTTTTTTGCCCACGGTATTCACTTTAATGATGAAGAGCTGGATATTCTGGCGGAAACAGGCTCTCATATCGCTCACTGCCCTACATCCAATATGCGACTGGGTTCCGGGATCTGCCGTGTGACCGAAATGATACCGAAAAATATCAATGTGGGACTCGCAGTGGATGGCTCAGCTTCCAATGATTCATCGGATATGCTGGGTGAGGTCAGGAATGCTCTGATGCTCCAGAGGGTCCAATACGGTGCCGGGGCAGTAAATACTGCAGATGTTCTCAAACTGGGAACTGAAAATGGTGCCCGACTTCTGGGTTATGAGAAAGTAGGACGCCTGGAAGAGGGAATGGCCGCCGATATGGCAGTCTTTAATATGGATAAACTGGAATATGCCGGAGCCCTCAGCGATCCTGTGGCGGCTCTGATTTTTTCGGGATATAATCACGAAGCCGAATATACCATTGTCAACGGTCATGTGGCTGTAGATAAGGGTCAGCTGACGGGTGTGGATGAAGTAGAATTGAAGAATTCATGCATGCGCCTCTCTGCTGAACTATGGAAAAAAGGAGGAGTTCAAATATGAGTCAGTTTTTAAAACCCCTGACAATTGAAAATGCGGTAATGCTTAAAGAAGAGAATCCCGGGAGTCTGTATCTGGGTGGAGGAAGCGAATTAAACAACCCCTCATCAAAGGCAGTTTCGGATGTATATATCTCACTGGAAGCTCTGAACCTTAAGGCATGTGTCAGAGGAAAACATACAACCATACTGGGAGGCTGCACGACCTTCCAGGAACTTATAGGCTGGGATGAGTGTCCCGCATCACTGAAAGAAGCGGCCCTGTTTCTCTCTTCCAGAAATGTAAGAAATCAGGCAACCCTGGGTGGAAATATCGGCGCTCATCTTCCTGATTCATATATGCTTCCTATCCTGATGGTTCTGGATGCTGACCTGGAGCTGGGTAATGATGAGGTTATTCCTGTTACCAGGTATGTGGAAGAGAAGAGACAGAATCTTATTATCAATATCCGTTTTGCTCATAACTCCGGAGTCACTGCTGTTAAGAATGTACTTCGCAGCTCAGGAGGACTCTCTGTCCTTTCCGCAGCGGTATCCATAGAGAGGGAAGGGGATGTAATTAAAAAAGCAGCCATTGCTGTCAGCGGCCTGGGGGAGAGGGTTTTCCGTCTCACAGAAATTGAAAAAGCACTCGTTTCAGGAGATATCAAACCCGGAAAGGATCTTGAAAAAGCCGTTGCAGACGCAGTAAGTACAAAAGATGATCTCAAGGGATCTGCCGAATATAAAAAATACATCTGTGGAGTGACTGTACAGGACTGTGTCAGCCGCGTTCTGGAGGCATCATCATGACAATTGAATGGACATTAAACGGTAAAGCTCTTTTTTCTGAAGTAAATCCTTTTAAGAATGTTCAGGAATTCCTGAAAGAACAGGGGGTCCTCTCTGTCAGAGACAGTGACGATCATGCCGGTTTTACAGGCAGCGATACAATTCTCCTGGACGGAAAAGCCATTAATGCGGGTCTTCTTATTGCAGGTCAGCTGGACGGTCACAGTGTCGAAACAGTTGAGTCTCTGAATACAGGGAATAAAATGGGATATCTGCAGGCTGCTCTTGTGGATGCAGGTGCTGTACAGTCCGGTTACAATGCCGGTGCTGCCGCCCTGATTCTCAAGGAACTTCTCGAAAGAGTTGAGAAACCTACAGAAGAGGATATCCGTGATGCCTATTCCGGACTCTTTGTCAGAGACTTCGGTTATATGGCTCTCTTCAAAGCAGTAGAGCTGGCTCTGGCCTATATGGATGATCCTGAGTATACACATGGCAATGCCGATGTTGAAATTGCTCCCGAGTTCCGTAAAGATCTCAGAGAAGTGGGAACTCCCCGGCGTAAGGTGGACGGAGCCCAGCTGATCATGGGACGAAAAGCATTTGTAGAGGACCGTGTAGATCCTGAAGCTCTTCATATGAAAGTTCTCAGGAGCAGCTTCGCCCATGCCTATATCACAAGTATCGATGTATCCATGGCCAAAAGCCTTCCGGGTGTTCTCTCTATTATCACTCATGAAAACTGCCCTGATGTCTATTACGGCTCAGCGGGTCAGGGATTCCCCGAACCTTCTCCCTATGACAAAAGAATGTTCAACAGAAAGATAAGGCATGCGGGTGACAGGATTGCGGCTGTGGTTGCAGAATCCGAGCAGATTGCTCTGGATGCCCTGGCCCTGATTCATGTTGAATATGAAGCTCTTCCTGTTGTAATGAGTATTGATGAGGCCAAGGCCCCTGATGCTCCCATTGTTCAGAACGGAGTTATTAAATATGAGGCCGGTGCTCCCGATGATCTTGATGCACAGAACAAGGATGCCGATGAACGGGACGGAGAAGTTATTTATCAGTTTCCCATCGGCGGCGAACCTCATAAGAATATTGCTTCCTATGTTGAGGGCGGTATCGGTGATGTGGATAAAGGCTTTGCCGGTTCAGATGTTGTTCTCGAAAGGGAATATGAATCATCACAGATTCAGTGCACCCCTCTTGAGCCTCACAGCGTCTATACAAAGATGGAGGGTGACCGTCTGGTTATCCATGCATCGACCCAGGTTCCCTGGCATCTACGCCGTATCGTAGCCAGAGTGCTCGGTATTAAAGAGAGTAATATACACGTTATCAAAGAGAGAGTGGGCGGAGGTTACGGCTCCAAGCAGGATATTCTTCTGGAAGAACTTGCCTCCTGGGTAACCTGGCAGACAGGGAAATCTGTCTATTACAGATACAGCAGGAAGGAGGAGTTTACCTCTAACTCTACTCGCCATGTGATGAGGATCAAGGTGAAGATCGGTGCCATGAAAGACGGTACCATGACTGCCATCGATATGACAGTTGAGGCTAATACAGGCCCCTTCGGGAACCATTGTCTCACAGTGCCCATGAATGCCTGTTCCAAGTCTCTTCCGCTGTTTCTCTGTGATCATTTCCACTTTGATGTGACCACTTACTACAGCAATATCGCACCTACCGGTGCCTACCAGGGATACGGTGCTCCCAAGGGCTCCTACGCCCTGCAGATGGCCGTGGCGGAACTGGCCGAAGAGCTTGGAATCGATCCTCTGGAATTGATTGAAAAGAACAGGGTCCGTGAAGGCTCAATGCTGGAAATCCTGAAATGTCTAGGAGAAGGACGTGAAGGATCTGCTGCAAGGGTTGAAAGCTGCGGACTGGATGGAGCTCTTGAGAAAGGTGCCGAGCTTATCGAATGGGGTAAGAAAGAGATCTCCCATGATCCCGATGTAAAAATCGGTAAGGGTGTTGTCATCATACAGCAGGGGTCCGGACTGCCTGGACTGGATCACTCCAATGCTGAGGTCAAACTGCTTACTGATGGAACTCTTCTTGTTCGCAGCGGCGGTGCCGATCTTGGAACCGGACTGGATACAATGTGTGTAAAAATTGCATCGGAAATCCTGACTGTTCCCATGAATGAGATTGCCATAGTTTCGGGTGATACAGACTCCACAAGTTTTGATACAGGAGCCTATGCTTCAAGTGGTACCTACTTTTCAGGTAATGCAGTTGTCAAGGCATCTGAAAATCTGAAAGAAAAGATTCTGAAAGCGGCATCAGAGATGCTGAAGGAACCTGAGTCCGATCTTGTTCTGGAGCTTCCCTCAATGGTGAAGGGAAGGAAAGGCTCTGTCAGTTTTGAAGATATTTCCCGGGACTGCCTGACCGGAGAAGGCCGGGGACAGCTTATCGGCTCTGCCTCCTATACAACAGAGGATTCGGCTTTCCCCTATGGAGCTCACTTCTGTCAGGTGGCTGTTAATATTAAATCGGGAGCCATTAAGCTTCAGAAATACTATGCTCTGCAGGATTGCGGAACTCCCATCAACCCTGAACTGGCCATGGGTCAGATATACGGGGGAGTGATGAAGTCCATCGGTCATACCATGTATGAAGAGATGGTATTTGATGATCGGGGACGCTGTATCAATACGGATCTGAGATCATACGGTGTACCCATGATGGGTGATGTTCCCGAAGACTTTCAGGTTCACCTCATACAGACAGATGATCCCTTCGGTCCCTTTGGTGGTAAATCAATTTCCGAAATTGCTGTGAATGGTGCAGCGCCGGTTATTGCCAACGCTATCCATGATGCCTGCGGTGTATGGCTTCGAACCTGGCCGCTGACTCCTGAAAAGATCCTCAAGGGTCTTGGAAAGATCTAATTAAAGAATACTCAGTAATTATTATCCCCGGAAGTTTTCAGCTTTCGGGGATTTTTTTACATCTCCAGAAATTTGATGTAATGCTGAAGTTCGGCAGGGAATTTCATCTTCTTCTTTTCAAATTTTATCATCTTTGATTTCATTTTGATGAGTTCCTTCTGCCTGCGATTCTGTAATTTGTTCTCCATAATCTTAAAGTCCGGTTTCTGCGACATTTCTTCCCTCTTCTTTCCGGGAAAGGGGCAGTAGCGGTAAAATATATCCCGTACATAGCTGTTCAGTCGCATCTTATTTTCGTATTCAAACTCAACCCACAAGGCATATTCCCTGGCAAATCGGTCTTTGTCTGATTTTGTCTTCTTGATAAATTCCTGCAGACGTACTTTGGCTTCCGGTGTGATATCGTGATTCTTCTTGAAATAACGGATGTAATCGTAATATATGCCCACAAGTCCCCCTTCAACGGGGTCAGTCCAGTTGTAACCGGCAATACTCTTCTGCAGTTCCCAGCGGAAATAAGCAAGCTGAGTAAGAGTCGTTTCAAGCAGCTTCTCCCCAAAATAGAGAGGGAAGAAAATACGCCCCGGGCTGCTCTTGTTGTTACCGTCCATCTCCTGCCACATAATGGCTCTGGAGCCGTAAACTGGATAGAAGATAAAATTGGGGGGTACTTCTCTCTGGATGAAATCAGAACCCAGACCATGTTTCAGAAGTACTTCTCTGTAGAAAAGAGAATAGTCCCGGGATTTGTACTTCCGGATAGTCCGGGCAAAATTATCAGGTTCAATGAATATGCGGTTCAGACTGCCTGTCAGAGATTCACTGCAGAGAAAGGGGAGGGCCTTTTTCTTGTTACCGAAAAGCATTTTATTCAATTCTACGGCAATCTTTCTTATTTCGAAACGGATCTTGTCCTCGGGTGTATCTTTAAATATATATGCTCCATCCCGCTCTTTTTTTGTCATTTTGTCCTGAGCTCTGAGCACCGTTTTGAAAAGGTCTCCCATCTCGGTCATGGAGGGGCTAAGCTCTGATTTGTAAATTTTCTCAAGGAAGTAGGGGAGGGTCATGACGGGAATCCCTTCATCGCTGATCAGGTTTCCGGCGTAATAATCATCGATCACAAGGAGGTCATCCTCTGTGATAAAGCGCTCATCTAAAACACCGAAATGGAGCATGATTCCCGGAATAAAGCCTTTGAGGTCCGAATCTATTACCTTTAGAAAACAGTCTTCATACAGCTGCCAGTATTTTACCGAGATCTCTTCCCTCAGTTTTAATACAGCCGGATCAATATCATGCTTATTCTCAATTTTCAACAGACTGTCCATAAGGGTTTTAAACTCTTCTTTAAATTCATCCCCAAGAGATGAGAAGTCCAGAATCTTCAGGAAAATCCCTTTGTATTTGGCTAGTCTTTTTTTCATATCCTCTGTCTTTACGGCAGTAGATGAATCTTCTTTGTTTTCAGCTTCGGGGTCGATAAAAGTCTGAAAACGCTTTAGAGCAGAGAATACTTTATATTCTGTAAAGAGATCTTTTCCCAGAAGAGTCATGGTATCCTTACGGCATCGCCAGCTGAATTTTGACAGAAAATGGATAAAGTTTTTCTTTTTTAGATTATCATTCTTTGAGCCGGAAATAACCTGCACAGCCCAGCCGCTGTCGGAATAGATTATATCCATTAATACCTTTATCTCCCGTGCAATATTTTTATTGGCTTTAATCAGGAGGTCGATGGTCCGCCCCAGAAAATCGAAGATATACTGGTTTGTAGGTTCATCTTTATTAAATATTGCCGCCAGAATTTTATCATTTTTTGATACAAGGCGTTTGATAAACAGGTATTGCTGATGATCAATAAGATCTTCTACCCTGATTTTGTCGTGGTCATCATAGAGATTCAGACTGTCCTGAATCTTTCCCAGAAATAGATTGTAATCCCATGTCTCAGGAACGGAAGCATGTTCATCCTCTTTGATCATAGCCTTCAGATAGGCTGAATATTCTCCTATAGGGGAGATGGTCCTCTTCTTAATATCGTAGAGAGATCCGGCTTTACCGGGGATACCGAGAGCCAGGGAGTCGGTTATGGAAGCATACTTATGCCAGAGATATTTATAATTCGTATAAAGATAAACAGCAGAATCCACACGGGTACATAGATCCCGCAGGAGTTTGAAGTTCAAAGTATTGTCTTTGTGAATCTGAGTGATCAGATCTTCTCTCTTCATGGGCCGGGTGCTTATATTACACTCTGATACGGTCCGCATTGATATTTCATGAGTATTTTGATCACTCAGGAGTCCCATGCTCCCGATCATGGCTTCCCCTTTTACAAGGCCTATACGGAGGCTGCTGTCAATTATATCGCTGGTAGAGCTGCCGGGATCTGCACTCTCGGTATAGAGAACTTCCACCATTCCTGAATGAAGAACCGTGAAGGTCTTGCATTCTTCACCCTGCCTGAAGACGAGGGTTCCGCCGGGGACAGTCTCTTTCATTATCTGTTTATTTAAATTCAATACTTCCATACTAAGCTGTTTCCATCTCCATATTTACAATTCAGAGATTATTTATACCACATTCTACAGTGAATGACTGATTCTCATTATATTACAGAACCAGACTCATTGACAGGAGATTTCTGTTTAGCTAGGATCAGATCTATGGCAGGAAGCATTACAAAAAAGGGCAAAGCCGCCCGTCTTAAGATTCTGGATAACTCCATTAAACTCTTTGAAGAGCTGGGGTACAAAGAAACCACCATCAAGGAAATCTGCAGGGCTTCTGCTGTGGGAGTCGGTACTTTTTATCATTATTTCAGTTCAAAACAGGATATCCTCGACGAGTTTATTGCCTTTGAACAGGAAGAGATTTTAAAAGAAATCACCGAGTATGAAGATCCCTCGTTCATAAAAAAAATCAATAAGCTTCTCGAGATACTCTTCAAGTATATTGAACTGAAGGGAAAGGAGTTTATGGCTGCTTTTCTTGCCAAAAATATGACAAACCCCCAGCCTGAGAATATTTTCAAGGTATATAATGTCAGAGAAATCCTTAGAGCTCTTCTACATGACGGAGAAGCAGCAGGGCAGTTCCGTTGTGTTGAGAGTCCGGATTATGTCTGTGAAATCCTGGCTACCATGGTTATCGGTTATCTTTCGTTCTGGTCATCTCTCAGGGATTCAGGGAAAAGTGAGGAAGAGCTTGAGCAGTACCGGAAGAACTTGTCGGTTCTTATCAGTACTTTACTCTGCTGATCAGCTTGTTCAGCCGGTGAGCTCTTTCATTTCAATGATGCCTATGGGGCATTTTTTTGCACAGATTCCACAGCTTGTGCACTCCGCCAACCCTTTATCAGTCAGTCCGGGGTATTCCTTATTGTATTTATCAATGCCTTTGACTACCAGATCCAGACAGCCGAAAGGGCAGAATGTGATGCACTCCTTGCAGGCCATACATTTTGAATAATCTATATGTGGAATTGTTTTAACCTTTGCCATTTTCTTATACCCCTACATATTCTGAAATTTTAAGTTTTTCAAGGGTTTCGGATTTAGGCATACCGCTTTCCCGGTCCCATCCGATTTTCTCCCAGTACAGCTGCATCTGACCTTCCAGATCAAAGGTATTGCCTGCTGTCGGTCCATCTGTCAGAGGGGGTCTTCCGATGACTCTGTCGGCCATCTTGTTCTTCCAGGGATCAACTCCCTCTCTGATATTGAACATCTGCCTCATTGTCTGAACCCTCAGGCCTATTTCCATAAACTCATCACCGCTCTTTTCTGTTCCCATCGCTGCATTCAGCCAGTCAAACATTTTCCAGTTCTGAAATCCTGTCAGCATTGCAAAAAGGCAGCCTCCTGAGCAGTCTACAAGCTGTTTCATCGCCGACATGGCAACATTCTTCAAGGCCCCTTCCTCGGTGGCTTCATTTTCATGAGTCTTGGTTTCAAGTTTCTGTTTGGGAGCCCAGGAACAGTAGTTCCAGATATTTGTAGTCATATAGTAGGTTTCGGCACCCACAGTATGTTTACCCGGGGTTGGATCAACAGACATATGAAGGCCCATCCCACTTTCAAACCGGGGGTCATGCATTCCAGGTTCCTGACCGCCGGCATGCATTGCACAGTCCTCAGATCCCGGAATCTTTGTTACAGCGACCTTGACCCCATCTGCCAACAGGGCACCGAAGCCCTCACGGTTGATCATCTGTTTTAGAACTTCTATAGCCGTATCGACCTGTCCCCATTTCAGATCCAGACCTCGGGTGTCCTCTTTTGTGATAATCCCTTTTTCGTAGCACTCATAGGCATAGGCCATGGTGTTTCCGGCAGAGATGGTATCCAGCCCAGCTCTGTTGCAAAGTTCGTTTATATAATAGATTCCGTCCAGGTCATTATTTAGAAGCAGACTTCCAAAGGCGGCAACTGTTTCATACTCGGGTTTATGAGTCGTTTTGTAGGCTCCGTCTCTGATCCCGGCAATATCAGCTTCTCCTCCGCATCCAATATTGCAGGAGGAACAATGATATTTGTTTGTCTCCTTTTTCAGCATCAAATCAGGATTTGTCTTTTTGGCTTTCTTTTTGAACTGCCTGGTACTCACTGCCCAGTTTTTAACAGGCAGGTCACCGTTGAGGCCGGAGAGATTGGCAAATATGGTGCCGTATTTTTTAAAAATGGCAGCAAAGGTTATTCCATTCATAGGGGTTCTTACATTCATGCCCATGGCTTTTCCTATTGTGGGAAGCATGTTTCCTTTCACAAAGCCGGGAAGATTCATCAGCCTGACTTTATTGGCATAGCCTATGGATATCTCCTTCATTTTATCAGGATCTGCCACAGGGATGTTCTTTGATCCCGCCAGTACAATGGCCTTCAGTTTCTTGGAGCCCATTACAGCACCCAGACCGCTTCTTGCCGCGATTCTCCCCTTGTCGTTGACAATTCCTGAAATCAGAGACAGATTTTCCGCTGCCTGACCGATAGTCACACAGACGGGTTTCTTCTTAACATTGTGTTTCTCAATAAGCTGTTTTTCTGTCTCTACGGCATCAGTTCTGCCCCAGTAAGCTGCAGCATCAAGGAGCTGAGCTCCCTTATTATCTATGTAAAGATATACGGGTTCGGGGCTGATCCCCTTGAAGAAAATTCCGTCATATCCTGCCTGCTTGATCCCGGGAGAGAATGTGCCTCCGCAGTTTGCATCACCCCATCCTCCTGTGAGAGGGGATTTACCGGTAACCAGAAAGCGGCCTGTAACAAAACTCCCCGTACCCGTAAGAGCTCCCGGTACAAAGCCCAGAACATTATCGGGACCCAGTGCATCGGCCCCCTTTTTTATATCTCTGTGAAGGATGTAGCTGGCAAGTCCAATGCCTCCCAGGAACTGATCATAAATTTGTTCCTCCATGACTTCTTCAGTGCATTCCTTTGTTGTCAGATCGACTTTCAGGATCTTTCCCATTACAGCTTTCATAGAGTATTGCTCCTTTGCTTGTTATTCAAAAATCATTAACCCCCCGCCGCAAGGGTCATAAAGAAGACTTCATCACCGTCTTTCAGTTTATCTCTCATTCGGGCAGGCTTGTAATTCAGATAGCATTTATAAAATGGTCTTAAATGCATGGGTATCCGCAGCCTGGAATAGACAGTCCAGATCGTTGCCTTTTCATTGAGTTCCAGATTTTCATCGTCATCCAGTACTGAGTAGTCGGCAATGCCGGATACAGAAACTTTTACTTTCATCTCTAAATTATAGACCCTTTTCAGGCAAGCATCGGCTCAAGTACTTTCTCCATCTCTACGGCTGAAAAGTATTTGGGGGGAGCATAAAAATAGAAGGCTTCTTTACTGGCACGTTCGGCCAGTAAAGTTAAATCCTCTTTCCTCAATTCCCTGACTGTTTCCGGAATCTCAAAGGTCTTATTCAAATCTCTGATTTTCTGTATAAAAGCCTCTGCCATTTCTCTAGTTGATTTACCCTCATTTTTCAATCCTGCTGCCTCTGCCAGTTCGGCAAGACGTGTATCGCATTTATCAATGGATGCTTCCAGAACATGGGGCAGAACAATTGCATTGGCAAGTCCATGAGGAACATGGTAAAGACCACCGAAGTTATGGGCTATGGCATGTACATTTCCAACTAAGGCTCTCGTAAAGGCAGCACCTCCATAGTAGGAGGCCCACATCATGTTCTCTCTCGCCTGAGTATTTTTTCCATCTTTGAAGCAGGTTTCAAGGTCCTCAAAGATTATTTTTACAGCCCTGCGGGCATAGTCATCAGTTAATTTTGTTGGAATGGTGCTGATATAGGCTTCAACCGCATGGGTCAGTGCATCCATTCCGGTAGTGGATGTAATATGGGGAGGGAGGCCGTAAGACAGTTCAGGGTCCATTACCGCCAGGGAGGGGATCAGCTTGGGTGAATCAACTGCATATTTTGCTTTGGTTTCCGGATTTGTAATTACTGCTGCAACTGTACATTCTGAGCCTGTTCCGGAAGTGGTCGGTACGGCTATGAGATGTTTTATTTTTTTTCTAATTTTAAAATACCCTGTCATCTGCATAATGCTGGTTCGGGGATTCGTCACTCTGGCCGAGGCCACCTTGGCGCTGTCCATGGAGGACCCTCCACCAAATCCGATAAAACAATCACAGTTCTTCTCAATAAACATCTCTCTGGCTTCTTCAATAACCTGAATAGTCGGATTGGGAATTATTTTATCATACACAGCATATTCGATACCCTGTTCTTTAAAGTTATCCAGCATTCCCTTTAGGAGGCCGACTCTTACAATCCCCTCATCTGTAACGATAAGAGGCTTTTTAAAGTTATTCTTCTTGAGATAATCAGATATTTTGAGTACGGACCCGGGTCCTGTCAGAGTTTCCGGTTCTACAAAATTGAGTGCGGCAATCAGAACTTTAACTATTTTCTGATAGGCTTTTATCCCGCTGACTTTAATTCCATTCATCATTGGTCTCCTTGATACATCATATTAACTTCATTTTGTAATTAACTGTGTAAAATAATAAAATAGAACGCGTTCTGTTTTGCATGATAAACCTGAGTAGACCTGCTGTCAAATAGTTCCGATATTTAATTCTTTGTGGTGGTTCTGATTAATCAAATAAGGGCTGCCACCGAAAAGGAAGACAGCCCTCGAATATAAGATTAAGTAATCAGATACAACTAGATAAACATATTGCTCTGGGAATCATCGGCGGCACCAAGGAAGGAGGCTACTCCTCCGATCTCTACACCTTCCATCAGTTCCTCTTCCTGAATACCCATAACATCCATGGACATCTGGCAGGCTACAAGGCGGATGCCGTTTTTCATTGCTGATGCCAGCATCTCTTCTATACTGTCGATGCCGAGAGCCTTCATTCTTTTCTTCATCATCCAGGCTCCCATGCCTCCCATATTCATCTTGGAGAGGCCAAGTTTTCCGCTGTGATCAGGGAGCATCATGCCGAACATTTTACCCATAAAGTCTTTTTTGACACCCTTGGTTTTTGTATGTTTTTTCAGGAAGGATAGTCCCCAGAATGTGAAAAATATAGTTACATTCTTACCTGCGGAAATTGCACCGTTGGCGATGACCATGGTGGCCAGAGCCTTATCCATATCATCAGAGAACATAATCAGACTGGTTCCATCCTGAGGTCCACGGCCCATACTTGCAGCCTTGGGAGCACCGCCTTTTTTGATGACAGCAACAACCTTGGGGCCGTTCTGTTCAACTGAGACAACAGAGTTTCCGGTCATCTTGGCCCAGGCGTATACATCCTTGGCAAAACCGGGATCTGTGGCAGTTTCCTGAATCATTTCACCTGGTTTCAGAATATCCATCTCTTGTTTCAGCTTAAGGACAGGACCGGGGCACTGAAGACCGCAGGCATCAACCTGGATGGTTTTAATGGGACCCTCTTCCTTATGGGCATTGGGATCGGCCTGATAGATATTATCATCATGACCGATAAAGTCTTTTTCGAAGATGTCTTCGTTGCTCTGCTGCTGTGTGGAAAGTTCGTAGGTTTTCAAACCTCCAGAGAGATTGTACACATCATCAAAGCCGTTCTGACGGAGAATACGTTCAGCCATATAGGCTCTCTTGCCGACACCGCAGAAAACAACGATCTTTTTGTCTTTGGGGATTTCGGTCATACGGCTGCGAATCGTGGGAAGTGGAATGTTCACTGCGCCGTCAAGGGTGTCGATACCGAATTCATCTTCCGTACGGACATCGATAGCAAATAGATCTTCCTTATTGAGATCCCTCAGTTCATTCCAGCACAGATGGCGGGATGAGCCGTTCAGGATATTTTCAGCTACGAAACCGGCAATATTGATTGGATCTTTTGCAGATGAGAAGGGAGGTGCGTAGGCATGTTCAATTTCCTGCAGATCATCAATAGTTCCGGCGTGGCCGAGTATGACAGCAAAGAGATCGATTCTCTTATCAACACCGCTGTAACCGACAATCTGGGCGCCCAGAAGTTTACGGTCATCATTGAAAATGGTCTTGATGGTCATAGGATCTGCATCGGGATAGTATCCGGCATGACTTGTGGCATGGATTACAAGAGATCTGTAGTCTTTACCTTTTACCTTACCCATCCGGGCCAGCTGTTTTTCAGAGAGCCCTGTTGAGGCAACAGTCAGGTCAAAAACCTTGGCGATTCCTGTTCCAATGGTTCCTCTGTACTCTCTCTTATTGCCTTCTATTATGTTGTCCGCAACCATTCTACCCTGTTTATTTGCGGGGCCTGCCAGGGGAACTCTTAAAGGATCTCCTGTAATGGGGTTGGGATACTCTGTCGCATCTCCCAGAGCATAGATGTTTTCATCATTGGTCAGGAGATTTTTATTGATTTTAATACCACCGGTGCTTCCAATTTCAAGTCCTGCATCCGCTGCCAGTTTGACATCGGGCCTGACACCGATAGACAGGATTATCAGGTCTGCTTCGATAACTCGGCCGCTCTGCAGGGCGATATGAACACCGCCGTCTTTTTCTGTAAATGAGGAGACACCGTCTTTAAGATAGAACTCCACACCCTTAACCTTGAGGTGCTGGTGCACTTCCGCGGCCATTTCATAGTCCAGAATATTCATTACCTGTTCGGCAGCTTCAACGATTGTAACAAAGATACCCAGCTGGTGGAGGTTTTCCGCCATTTCCAGGCCGATGAAACCTGCGCCGATAATTACGGCTCTTTTGGGTTTATTATTTTCAATAAAAGACTTGATCTTATCTGTGTCGGGAACATTTCTGAGAGTGAATATCTTCTCTGAATCTATTCCGGGGATTCCGGGTCTCAGAGGTTCTGCTCCGGGAGAGAGGACAAGCTTATCGTAGGCTTCTTCATTGATCTCCTGGGTATCAAGGTTCTTTACGGTGATTGTATTACGCTCTTTGTTAATGGCGATAACATCATGTCTTACTTTTACATTTACATTAAGAAGCTCGGAGAAGCTTTCGGGAGTCTGCACAAAGAGTCTATCTCTTTCGGCAATGGTTCCTCCGATGTAGTAGGGAAGACCGCAGTTGGCGTAGGAGATATAGGCTCCACGCTCAAAGATAGTTATTTCGGCTTTTTCGTCCAGGCGTCTGAGACGGGCCGCCGTAGTAGCTCCCCCTGCAACACCACCGATTATCAGTACTTTCATATATTGTCTCCTATTCTACAGAAACTGATTAGCAATTCCTGCATGTTTATTGTTAAGTCCTAAGGGCCTATTCTACAGGAACTGATTTGCAGTCCCTGTATTTCCTATGTTGAGGCCTGAGGGCCTGTTTTGTATTCGTTCTAAAATTATAGATATATTTTAATCAATATATAAAATACTATATACATTAATACTGATCAATAGGTTTCGATTATTTTTTATCAATAATTTTAAAGCGATTATTCCTAAATGCTAAGAATGAGCTCTAAGCTGATAAATCGAAGGAGAAAGGGTTAATCTATAAAAAATTATAGTTGATGATTATTGAGATTTCATTCTTCTTTCATGAAATTAAGAAAAAGATGGAGTTCTTTTGAAGGGGATTGGCGAATTTGTGTATTTTTACGTTTATTTTGACAGAAAAAACCGGGAACGGCATTTTAAGGGATGAACCGTTCCCGGAATAATTATTTCATTCCGTTCTCTATCGTCTTTATGAGATAAGGACGAATTTCATTTGATTTGACAATATCGTCGATTGAACCAACTTCCTTTGCCCTGTTTACAGAGTGGATCTGATCAAACTTCTGACCAAGAGCAGTCTGTTTTTCATTGTAGACCTTCCCTACAAGTTCATCGTATTCCTTCTGGGAACAGCTTCCCTTGTTCAGACAGTCCAGCATTGAGGTGATTCTCTTGTCAGAGTATGTCTCCTTCTGCACTTCCCGGGGGAATACTACTGCCGCTGCAGGTGCTCCACCCAGAACCGAGGCAAATGAGCCTTCCAGAGCCGCGGCTCTGAGATTGGGGTTCAGGGATTTAGAGAATACCACATAGGCTCCGCCGTGGTAGCGTGCAACAACCAGGAAGGCTATGGGTCCCTTGAAGTTGACGATGGCTCTTCCGATCTCCGCCCCGTATTCCAGCTGCAGGTTTCTCAGACTCTCGGGAGAACCGTCGAATCCTGAAAGGTTAGCCATGATAATTAGGGGTATCCTTCCTGAGAAGGCATTTATACCCCTGGCGACCTTTTTGGACGACTGGGGGAAGAGGGTTCCGCCGGTCCACATCTCGGGTCCGTCATGGGGGATCGCACCCATTCTGTTAAGGGGGCGGCTCTCTATACCTATCATACCTGTTGCTATTCCTCCCACTCTGGTTTCCCAGATGATAGAGGTGTCAGCATCCTTCATTCTCTGCCAACGTTCGAAGTAACCGGCATCTCTGTCGATAACCGATTTCATAACCTGACGTATATCGAAGGGTTTCTTTCTTTCGGGATTTTTTTCATGACTGAATATATCACCGATTGTCTTGAATCCCTGATCCAGGAAGTCGTTATAGCTCTCTTTTGTTACATCCCTGTCTATGGGGTCGTAAGTTTCCATACGGGGAGGATAAGTCTCTCCGGCAACCCTGTAGGTATATCCGTAGTGATCCAGAAGTATTTCATAGGCTTCTGCAAGGTTGCGTGCCCTGATCTGGGACTGCCCGTTGGGACCCATGATTTTTTCGGCACCGCCAATATCAAGATTTGTCTCTCCCGATACGGAACCGGAAAAGTCCAGAGCCCTCTTTCCTGTAAGGAGGAGGGAGGCATCGTCGGTCATGATCAGTAGACCTTTTGTATGCATCAGCATGGTGGCTTCGGCATTCCAGTAGGACTGAGCACCCACATTGACCCCGGGAACGATGATGTTTATCTCACCCCCCGCCTGAGTGAAATGGATTATCCGCTGCAGAGCTGATGCCGTCCAGTCCAGATTCTCAGTACCTGTTTCCATGTCAATTTTTGCACCCGATGAAATGGGCAGCCATTCAACGGGAATCTGTCTCTCTTCTGCCAGATCCAGGGCTCCAATTACACGGCGGCACTCAGGTTCTGCCAGAGATCCCAGGTCTTTTGTGGGATCAGAGAGTATGATAACACGTTCAAGCTGTGCCTTCTGATTGGGGTGAGGGTGGCGGATAAGACCGAATACAACATTCGATTTGTTCTCTCCGTACTCCCTTTTTTTAACTGAAACAACTTTCTGAGAGCCCTCTTTATCAACCTCTATATCAAACTCTTCAAAATCACCTCTGGGGAATCCTTTGTAGAGGGGCAGTCCGGCATAGGTAATCATTCTGATAAACTCATAGGGATAAACCATATTCCTCTGACGGGCCCGGACTACCTTGCTGGTATAGTTGTTCTGAGTCAGCAGAGGAGAATCCTGGGGTTTTCTGGAACGCATGGTGAACTGATCCTGTGAGATATTGGAAATATTCAGTTCCAGCTCTCTTACAGCATCTTCACTCCAACGTTTACGTCTTGTATAGACAACTACTTTTTCCAGACCCAGGTCATGAGTCAGGGGAATAATCTTCTTTCCATAATCCTGCATCTGCATCAGTTTGAGATTCTGTAGAGATCTGTTATGCAGGATAATTCTGTTCCACTGAAGACGGAATTTGTAACGTGCCTGAACCGATCTCATTGCGAATACACAGTCCATAAAGACCGATTCGAACATGATCATACGGCTGATGCTCTTATCTTCCCATTCCGGTTTAGGATCAGAAAAGCTTCCCAGTGCAAAGAGTCTCTTATCCTTGGGATTGTTCTTTTCGACGGACTCCAGAAGAGTCACTGTATCGGATTTGTATAGAATTTTGTTATCAAAATTGCTGAAGCGGATGACTCTGAGTTCTCTGAACTCAAGGGGACTGAATCCTCTATACAGAACATTCTCTTCCCAGCTTGTGCCATTGTTGTCGTAGCTTCTATAGAACTTGGGTTCCCCGGGACATAACCATCCTATGCGAAGAGCTTTTACTCTCTGGTCCAGCTTCCAGGGAGCCTTGTTGAGGTAGACAATATCAGCTTCCTTATCAGAGATGATCAAACAATTGATCTTGATTCCCTCTTCTCCGCAGAGATCAGTAAGATCTTCTACAACGCTCAGTCTGAGGTCCTCTTCCCTGATGACAGTGGTTATATTTTTATGAATCAGGTCATGATCCAGGTTTCTACTCTCACAGTAATAGGCATTGTAGTGTTCATTCTGCAGAAGCCGGCCGGTTATGAACTCTCTGTCTCTGTTCATCCTGCGTCCCAAGGATTCTACTCCCAGGGCTTTTCTCTTCTCATCAGAGCTCAGGGCCTGTTTACATAGAAGATCTTTTATCTCCGCGGATGAATCGATTATGGTTCGCATATCTTCGGATATCTTCTTTTTTGAAGCTCCGGTCTCTGTCATCTCAGCAAGCATTCTCTCGATGGCCTGACTCTGCTTTTCCCTCATCTTTGTCACGGTATGGGCATCGATAATCTTATACCTGGCATAGAGGGCGGCATCGGCGGTAGAGGGATCTTTAGTTTGTGTCAGTTCAACGATAGCACTGACCAATGCAGACAGTTCGCTAAGTTTTTCCTGAGGAATCTTCAGATCCTGAAGAGAGAAGAGTATATTTTTCAGAACATCCAGTTTGCTGTTGAGTTTGTTATGGGATTGAAAAATCCTGTACAGGGCTCTATTGCTCTCATCTTTGGATGCATCATCCTTATGGTAGTAGGCAGTACAGTTCTCAAGGTCTTTGATAAATTCTTCGGGAAGACCCTTCTTTTTATCATCGTGTCTGAGAAAGTAATGGGTCAGCATCTCCTGATAGCTAACAGGACGGGCAAAGCTTTCGGAGCTGATTTCAATTGTGGTAAACAGTTTTTCAACGGCGTTGAAGCTGCCGATAATCCTGACTATAGGATCAATTACCCTTTCCATCTGAGAAGGATTTTCTTCCAGGTGACAGACAATATTTTCATAGGCTGCATCAATAGAACCACTGTAGTCATAACCTCTGAAAAGGGCATCCAGTTCGGTAAGGAGTCTATTTGTCTTTTCATCAACAGATTCTTCACATACGGGGAAGCTGACGGCTTCACAGCTGCTCTCTTCCTCTTCTTCACTCTGTTCTTTTATATCAAGAAGAACCAGAGGCTGACCCGCTGTTATCTGGGCACCGTCTGTAATACAGATCTCACTGACGATTCCGTCTCCCGGAGATTCAACAAGCATTTCCATTTTCATGGCTTCAAGGACAACGAGAACATCACCTTTTTTAACCTTATCCCCTTCTTTGCACTGCAGAGAGAGAACGATGGAAGGGGAGGGTGATTTTACATAACCACCGGAGTCACTTTCCAGCATGACGGGATATCCATCCACTTCGCACTGAAGCATATCCGCTCTGTTCACCATCAGGATGTTGTAGCGCTTTCCTCTGTAGATAAGCAGGGATTCCTGTTTTCCTTTTCGGTAGCTGCAGATGATTTCCTGTCCTTCATACTGAATGTGGTACCTGTCGTTATCCACACTCCGGACCTTGAATTTATAGCTGTTTCCTCTGTTGGAGAGGGTTATATCATATCCTTTGGCTCCGGCCAGGGTCCTGGGGCGGCCTATGCGGTTGATCTCTTCTTCAAAATTCAGGTAGTCCGTGTTGAACTGCTCATTATAGAGTTCAACGGCACCTGCCAGGAGTGCGGCTCGTGTATTTTTATCTTCACATATTACAATGCGGTCTTCCAGAAGTGTCTCAACAAAACCGGTATGAACTCCGCCTTCCTTGATCTCCTTCATATTGAGCAGTTCCAGAAGGAAGGCCCTGTTTGTGGTTCCGTTGTGGATATTTATCCGCAGGGAGTGAAGAGCCTGTTCAAGTCTGGCCAGTGCTTCGGGGCGGGTGGGGGCATGGGCAATGATCTTGGCAACCATTGAGTCAAAATCCGAGGGGATTTCACTTCCTTCCTCAATTCCCGAGTCCACACGTATACCGGGGCCTGAAGGAGCTTTAAAGAGTTTTACATGTCCCGGAGCGGGGCTGAAATCCCTGTCGGGATCTTCTGCATTCAGACGCACTTCGACCACAGCGCCGTTAGGCTTTCTGTCTCTCAGGTCTACTGTCTTTCCCCTGGCCACATCAATCTGTCCCTTTACGAGGTCTACAGAGTAGAGTGTTTCTGTAATGGGATGTTCCACCTGAAGACGTGTATTTACTTCCATGAAGTAGTATTCATTACGGTTCAGATCATAGAGGTACTCCACCGTACCGGCACCCACATAGTCTGCCGCCCTGATAAGTCTCTGAGCGGCCTCTTCCATCTCTTTAAGAACTTCTGAGGGGAGTCCGACGGGGGGAGTCTCTTCTATTATTTTCTGGTTTTTTCTCTGAACCGAACAGTCTCTGACTCCAAATGTATTAACTATGCCGTGGCTGTCAGCCAGACACTGAACTTCAAGATGTCTTCCTCTCACTACGAGAGCTTCTATAAATACAATATCATTTCCGGTTATACGAATTGTCTCTTCCTGTGCCGACTTGAACTGGGATGCCAGTTCTTCGGGGGTTCTGACAAAACGGATACCCCGGCCGCCTCCGGCATTTGAAGCCTTTACTATTACAGGATAACCGATCTCAAGGGAGATTTTTTCAGCATCATCAATATCCTTTACGGCTCTGCGGCTCCAGGGGAGGATGGGTACATCCGCTGTTTCGGCCAGATCTTTTGCCTGGATCTTGTCACCCAGAAGAGCCATCGCCTCGCTGGAGGGACCCATAAATGAGATATTCAGGGCCTCAATTTTTTCGATAAAGGGTGCGTCTTCGGAGACGAATCCCCAGCCGACCCAGATTGAATCACAATTTTTTGTCTGAATACCCTGAATCATCAGTTCATGATCAAGGTAGGGCGATTTCTGTTTACCCGGAAAATCGGGCAGATCTGAAAGGAGGAGTACATCATCCGCCATTTTGACAAAGGGTGCTTCCTCTTCAGCTTCTATATAGAATGCTACTGTTGTCAGTTCTGTTCCGTGGAGTGAGTTGTACTCTCTAACCGCCCTGATAAAACGCAGGGCTGCTTCGCCTCTGTTGATAATTCCGATTCGTGCATTGTCTTTAAGGATAACCTTCTGCATATACCGTCCTTTGGTTCTGATAAGGGCAGACTGTCCGAGTCTGCCGTAGAGTCCCTATAATCTATGTAGTGGGACTCTTTATCCAATCTTTATTTTGACAATATTTGGAGATTTGTCAATAACCTAACAATCAAAGACTGAAAAGTCTTTGATCCAGGATGTCAGGGCATGTCCTCCCTCCGGATAGATTATACACCCTGCTTCGGGGATGAGTCTTTTCAGCCGGTCAGCGCTTTTTCCGGTATTGAGTTGTGCATCTTCCGGATCAGGGATTTGATGCCTCTGTCTCCTTTTATCAGGGAGAACAGCAGTCTAAAGAGATATCCTCCTCTGACAGCAGCCAGACCTGAAGGACTTATAAGTAAAACAGTCTTTACTTTTTGGAGATGATCCATCGCAAATCGAAGAGATGCCCAGGCTCCCAGAGACTGTCCCCCAGATTAACCTTATTCATTGAACCTCTCCTCCAAAGTGGTTTTTAGTTCCGATGCCCAGAGTTTTTCCTCTTTCAGAGCCTTTAAGCGTCTGGTTGTGATGCTTTTCCATATCAGTCTTTCCCGTTCTGAGCGCTCGGGGAAGCCCTTTTTTCTGCGGAATTCCTCCCTCAGAATGACTTCTCTTTCTGATATTAGATTTCCATATTCCTGCAGCAGCTGCAGAATCAGTCTTGTTTCCAGTATTTCTGTGAATGCCAGTTGTACAAGAAAGGTATTCTTTACCTGTTCCAGTTCAGGCAGTGCCAGCAGTTCTGTTTTCAGTGCTGTATAACCTTTGTCTGTCAGACTGTATATCTTTTTTGCCGGGCCGCTCTTCGGCTGTTCCAGAGTTGAGATCACAAGCCCTTCAGAGTGGAGGCGTATCAGGGTTCTGTATATCTGGTTGTTGTTGCCGGACCAGGGAATGAAATCCACTCCGTTAAAACACTTTTTCAGGTCGTATCCGCTTTGAGGGTTCCAGCTGAGAAATCCCAGTATGGTTAATTCTATGGACATATGTGTTCTCCTGTTTAGCTCTGTCGTTACTATGTTATTAATAACCTATGTTATTATATCTGTCAATGAAAAACTGGTATTCACTTCAGGAAAATTTTAAAATTGAAATCCATGAGTAAAATAACTGGATCAAAAACAATGAAATATGATTATGCGGTGATAGGGGCATGTAAGGCCGGACTGACTGCTGTAGAGACTCTGCGGGAAAGGGCTCCTGAAGCATCTATACTCCTTATCAACGGAGAAGACAGACTCCCTTATAAGAGAACTCAGTTGACTAAAAAACTGGCCTCAGGCTTTTCACCCGATGATTTTTCCCTCAAAGATGAAGGGTGGTATTCAGATAATTCTATCGAGCTGTGGAATAATACCCGGGTCCTTGAGATTGATAAGGAAAAGCATGAACTGATCTGTTCTGACGGTAGAACCGCAGTCTGGGGAAAGCTCCTTATAGCGACAGGGGCCATCCCTTTTCAGGTGGACATACCTGGAAGAGAGTTTGTTAAGCATCTGAGATCCGCTGCAGATACTGAGATTCTCAGAGCCGAGCTGCTGAGTTGCAGGCGGGTTGCAGTGATCGGGCAGGGTGTTGAAGGTGTTGAAATCGCCGAACAATGCAGGAAGATGGGGCTGGAGGTTCATCTGACCGGCCGGGACAGTCGTCTGATGCAGCGATGGCTGAACCAGAGGCTGTCTGGAAAACTCCTGAGTCTATTTAAATCCGAAGGTGTTCACTGCAGCTTTAGCCGGGATGTCAGTAATATCACAAAGGAGGGGGATCATTACCGGGTACATAGTCCCGGAGAGGTCCTTGAGGTTGATATTGTACTCGCCTCTACAGGAATCAGGGGAAATCCGGCACTGGCGGAAGCCCTCGGGATATACGGCAAAAAAGGGATAGCCTGTGATACCTCTCTTCAAACCCGTATTCAGGATATTTATGCTGCAGGGGATGCGGTTGAGGTTCCTTCCGGATGGCCTCGGGGGTTATGGCACTGGGCGGAATATCAGGGCAGAACCGCAGGGATGAATATGAGTGGTGAATCTCAGAAAATTGAGAATATTCCAACCAGACTTAAATGTGAGCCCTTCGGCAAATTTTACTTTTCAATGGCTCTGCCGGATGTAAATGAAGATGATAAGAGTACTGTGTTCTTTGATGATAAGAGAGGCTACCTTAAGATTTTTGAGAGGGAAGGACGTAGTGTTGCCGCTTTGATGGAAGGTCTCAGTAAAGATGATTCAAAAATCCTGGAAAAGGGGATACATCAGGGGATGCCGGCGGAATCACTGGCCTCTTCTTTTATATGAAATCATTGGCAGTGTGATGAATGAATATTGACATATACTAGTAATACTATCATAATACTAGTATATGAAAACTATAAGTATACCAAAAAAAGTAAATTCGACCGTTGTACGGCTGGTTGGAGGCCAGGTATTCCTCCTGTCCCTGTTATATATTCTGACTGACTGGGCTCTTATTCCTGCATTTCTGGCAATTGATTTTGCAATCAGAGCATCGGGATACCCACGATTCAGCTTGCTTGCAGAGACTGCCATTCTTATCAGCAAAGTTTTCGGCCTGAAAAATCGCCCAATATTCTTTGCACCAAAAAGATTTGCAGCCCTTATAGGACTGATACTCTCTTTGACAGCATTAATCCTATCAATTGTCTCTTTGACTGACTCATCCCTGGTATTTATTGCTGTTCTTGGACTCTTTTCTTTTCTTGAGTCTGGTTTCGACTTTTGTGCCGGATGTAAAATCTTCGGTTTTCTGATGCATAAAGGGTGGATACCCACAAAGTACTGCAGCGACTGTGCCTATTAATTAAAAACAGTCCTGCAGGCTTTAAGCCGGGGGACTGTTTTTATATTTTTCAGATCAGGATTCAGCGGATGGCGTCATGTCCCCGATGGCATTAATAGTGGGTTCAATAAATTCTTTATTGAAGGCTATTTTTTCCTCTTGATATCAAGAATAAGGGCTGCTGCGAAGATAAATAACGAAAGAATCAGAAAAGGAATAACCATATCTTTTTTCAGTCCACCGATAACTATGTAGACAGAGCCGATTCCCGCCAGTGTGGGTGCAACATAGCGCTGAAAGAGTGAGAACTCCTTGAAATGGCGTATATACCAGACATAAAGAGATATATAGATAGAGTAGAGGAATACTATGGGCAGTTCGGAAATATCCATAAATCCTCCCCACCAGCCATGAAAATTCCCATACCAGATCATCAGCCAGAAGAGGGAGATTGCAAGACCGGCCAGAGCGGAATTAAGGGTAGATCCTGTTTTGCTGTTGATGCTGCTGAAGAACTTCACTCCGGGCCCTCTGTTTCTGGCTGCAATGGAGTACATTCCTCTCGCGGATGCCATGATAAGTCCGTTAAGAGTTCCCAGACAGGAAATAACTACAAAGGCTGTCAGCAGAGAGCCTCCTATATTTCCGAAAATCTTTGAGATTACCAGCACAGGGGCATTGTCTCCCGCCTGGAGTATGGCTTCATTGGATAATACTCCTGAAATACCCATGTAATAAAACATATAGATCAGCATTATTGCTATTGTACCTGTGACAAGGGCCCGGGGAAGGGTTTTTTTTGCATCCCTTATTTCAGCATTGATGGAGGTGGCTATGATCCATCCCTCATAGGCAAAGGCAGTTGATACTGTTGCCAGGGCCAGACCTCCGCCATCTGCAGCCAGGGTTCCCGCGGTTCTTGTAAAACTGTCAAAGGTCTGTCCGCTGATGAGCCCCCCGATGGTACCTGTAATACCGATAAGAGCCAGGGGAATCAGTTTGATAATTGTTGCACTCACCTGCCATCGTCCTGCCAGCATAGGAGAGAGAATACTCAGGAGGAAAAACAGGAGCATATAAATAAGAGCCAGCCCCCATAGACCCTGTTCCCAACCCATAAGGGCTACCGTATAATTGGCAGAAACCCAGGATAGAACGGCAACGAGAGCCGGGTAGTAGATAAAAGTCATAAACCAGGCAACAAGATAGGCTGCGTTCTCACCGTAAGCGGCTTCGAAATAATCCACCATGCCGTTGACTTTCTCAATCTGAGAAGCTATGCGGGAAAATACATAGGCTGTAATAACCATGATTGATCCGCCTATGAGCCAGGCCAGGAGTGCCATGGGCAGCCTGCCGCCGGCAGCGGAGAGGACATCATCGGCCTTAAAAAAAACTCCTGAGCCGATGGTGATCCCCACAACCATGGCGGAGGCGGTCCAGAATCCGTATCTTTTTGGGATGGAATCTCCCGAAATTTCATTCATACAGTTATCCTTAGTAAGCGAGTATCGTGAAAAAGGTAACGTATGATCCCGATATTGGCAATAGAGGTATTCTCTTGTCTGATATCTGCCCCTCGTTTCTCAGTCTTATTCCAGAAGTTTTGTCCCTCCGGGGTTTAAACCGGCCTGCTCATCCAGTTTGAAGAAAGTGATAAGCTGTGACAGATGGCTTGCCTGAGATGACAGTTCTTCCGCCATGGCCGCAGATTCTTCAGCAGCAGAGGCATTCTGCTGTACAACCGTATCAAGCTGGGTTACAGCAAGGGATATCTGCTCAGCACCGATGCGCTGTTCCTTATTGGATGAGGATATTTCCTGTATCAGACTGGCTGTGTTTTTAATCTGAGGTACAAGCTCCTGCATCAGTTCACCGCTGCTGTTCGCCTGGGATACACTGCTGAAAGTGAGCTCCGATATCTCCTCTGCGGCTTTTTTACTGCTTGCAGCTAGTTTTCCCACTTCTGCGGCTACAACGGCAAAACCTTTACCCTGTTCTCCTGCTCTGGCAGCTTCGATGGCTGCATTTAGGCTGAGCATATTGGTCTGACTTGCAATATTCTGAATAATAGATATTTTTTCTGCAATATTTTTCATGGCTTCTACAGTCTTCATAACAGCCTGACCGCTATCTTCAATCTGAATGGCTGCCTTTTGTGAGATCTGTTCGGTTTTATGTGCATTCTCTGAAGACTGTTCAATGTTGGACATCATCTTTTCCATGGAGGAGGATACTTCTTCAGCAGATGCCGCCTGTTCTGTGGCTCCCTGTGAGAGCTGCTGGGAAGTAGAACTGAGCTGTTGACAGCCGGCACTGACATTGCTGGAACTGATCAGTACCTGGGTTACAATATGGTTCAGACTGTTCCGCATCTCCTTAAGGGCTTCGGCCAGCTGTCCGACTTCATCTTTCTGGTCCATATCTATGGTGGCTGTGAGATCTCCCTCTGAGAGGCTGACGGCAAATTTGATACCCTTTGTCATGGCATTGGTTATACCTTTGGAAATGATCAGTGCAAGAAGAATTGCAGTTATAACAGCTATTGCACTGATTATCAGTATCAGCAGTCTGGTACGTTGTGCGGCTTCCAGCATCTGAGCATCAGTCATGATCATGGCGGCGGCACCGCCCCTTATTTCATTCAGGAGTTTCTGTACTTTAAAGAGGGCAGGGCTGGTTTTCCGGCTGTATATATTAAAGGCTTTTCCCATCTGGCGTATATCCTCTTCGGCAATCTCTTTCAGATCATCAAGTCCCCCTATAGTGCTGTAAAGATGGGGGAGAACTGAACTGCTGAAAAATGCCCGGCTTCGGCTCTGATTGCCGCTCATCATAGTATTCAGCTCGGCAGCAGATTCGTGAAGTGCTCTATGATCCTTAAGCATCTCATCCCAGATAGCCTGGAATTCGGAGTTTTTGCTGTTATATAGATTCTGTCCTTCGGGGGATGTTACCCAGCGGCCCAGACTACAGTTATCTGGATTCAGTTCAACAGATAATCTTTTTTCTCCCATGAGAAGACTGTCTCTTATTGATGAGGCCCAGTAGAGGTGTTCAATTTCTCTCCGACTGATTTCAGCAGGAAGCTGATTATCAGCCTGGACGAATACATCCTGTATTTCTGAAGCAGATTCATGGAGGTGCATATGGGGTTCTTCAATTGATTTAAAAAGGGGGGCAAGAGTCGGCATCAGGGTCTCTGCAGCTTCACGTTCGGGACCATAGAGCCATTTTCCAAAGGCACACTGGTGATCATCCAGTTGGACATTTACTTCAGTGACTTCATCATCAGTGAGGAGACGGTTGACATCATTGGCCCAGTTAAGGTGATCGACTTCTTGCTGTGCAAGATTCCCGTTGAGCTGGTTTCCCAATATTACTTCTTTAGCATTTTCAACAATTTGGGATATTCCGATAAAGGTCCATACAGAGACAATAATAAGAAGAAACATTACAGTTCCAAAACCTATTAGCAGTTTTCCCATTATTTTTATATCTTTCCAACCTTTCACAACCCATCTCCTATTGTTAGAATTTCTGTTAAAAAATAAACCTTTATTAACATTTATTATAGGTCATCAGAACATAATATTCAAATGTAATAGTAAATTCTGATTAGTTAATGTTTCTGTGAAACAATCGTAAAATATAGGAACCTTTAGTATCGCTGTTCAGTAATGATGAGAAGTTTATAATAAGGTGTAATGGTTACATTTCAGGCACGGGTATGAAGCATTATGGTGTCCAGAAGCACATCTTCTGCTATAGGCTTGGTTATTACGGCATTGATTCCGGCTTTTTCGAAACGTTCCAGATCATCTTTATGTGAGTAGGCTGTCACTGCGATAACAGGCAAATTTCTGAATTTATCTCTTTTTCGTATTTCCTTCATCACTTCCAGACCGCTTTTCTTGGGGAGTCCCATATCCAGCAGAACAATATCAGGTTCTGACAGTTCGAGCTCTTCAATGGCTTCCTCTCCATTTACCGCCTGAAAAACTTCCCATCCTGCCGATTCAAGAATATTTTCCAGGAGGAAAAGGTTTATCGTGTTATCCTCCACAACCAGTATCTTGAGTTTGTTCTTTTCTGCCGGACTGTCCAGGCGTGAAGGACGGGGGAAACGGGCCTTGTGCTCCGGCAGGGTCAGGCTGAAACAGCTGCCCTTTCCCGGTTCTGAACGGACAGCTATTGAACCATCCATGGCCTGACAGAGATTTCTGCTGATGGCCAGACCCAGTCCTGTTCCACTGTGTACTTTGGTGTATGGTGATTCCAGCTGCAGAAAGGGTGTGAAGATCTCCTCCGTCCTTCCTGCGGGTATTCCAATACCCGTATCTTCCACTTCAATTTCCAGGGTGTCAGAGATTCTGCAGCGGACGTTAATCTTTCCCTTATTGGAGTACTTTACGGCATTGCCTATCAGGTTTGTCAGAATCTGTACGAGTCTCACCTCATCTGTGACAAATCTCCTGTCACTATCAGGAAGCTCCCAGCTCAGTTCCAGTCCTTTGGCCTCGGCATACTCTTTCTGCAGACGGCAGACATTTTCAACAATATTTGGAATATCCAGTGAATCATAGTTGAACTTCATAGAGTCCGAATCCAGCTGTGTGTAGTCCAGTATATCTGAGAAGACTGCTGAAAGATGACGGGCTGAAAAATCGGCAAGATTGTGATACATCTCCAGATCATCATTCATTTCCTGATGTTTCATCAGCTTCAACATGCCTAGTACACCATTGAGAGGGGTTCTTATTTCATGATTGATATTTGCCAGGAACTCAGATTTTGCATTATTTGCTTTTTCGGCAAATTCCTTGGCCAGTCTGAGTTCTCTTGTTCTCTGTTCAACCTTCTCCTCAAGCCATTCATTCATTGACTCCAGAATCAGAGTTTTTTTTCTGAGCTGAACATGAGTTTCAACACGGACAAGTATATCAATATTCTGAAAGGGTTTGGTGATATAATCTACAGCACCTGCCTTGAAGCCTGCGACTTTCTCTTCCATTCCCAAAAGCCCGCTGATAAAAATTACCGGAATAGCTTCGGTCTTGGCTTCGGCTTTCAACCGGCGGCAGAGTTCCAGCCCGTCTATATCGGGCATTGTAATATCTAATAGAAATAGATCCGGGGGATTGCTAAGTCCCTCTTCAAGGCCCTCCAGAGCGTTTGAGCAGCATTTTACATCATACTCTTCCAGGGTCAGTATATCCTCAAGAACTTCTCTTATTACTTCATTGTCATCAACAATAAGAATCTTTGCTTTTTCTTTGGTCATAATTGTACACTCCTGCAGAATTTCAGAAGTCCTTCTGCTTCCCTGAGTACTGTAGTCTTTACAAGCTGTTCATTCTGAAGATCTGATATAGATAGACTGAGTTCTTCGATGCGGATCAGGGTTCCGCTTTGCTTCAGTTTCAGTCTCAGGATAATATGAATTTTATCGGATACTTTGTGATGTCTTATTGTCAGGATCAGAGGAAAAGCTGTGTTTTGAAGTTCTATGAGCTTAGTCAGGGAAATTGTCTCAGAATCTTTCTGTCCCAGATTGAAGAGCTGATGTGTAAGAATGTCGGAAAACAGGTTTATTCCCTCTGTGTCTTCTTCAGCAGGGCTCTGTAGGTCAAGTTGAATCAGGAAACGCTGATCCATTAATACTGACTGTCCGATTTCCCCGCTCTTCTTCTCCGTCTTCTCATTTTCCTGTATCTGAGCTTCCTGATTCTGTTCCTCATCGAGAAGCAGAAAGCAGGGGATATAAGATCCTTTTTCCATATGGATCATCACAGGATCTTTACAGCCTGGTCCATCATAATACTGTCTGAGTCTATCCCGCAGTCTTTTGGCCTCAACCCGGATTCTCGGATCAATCTGCTGATCAAAGGTCATTTCAAGACCGAAAGCATCTACGGCGATGGAAAATTCTTTTATCTGGTTGCTCTCTCCTGCAAGAGTTTTTTCACATACATAACGAAGAAAGCTGCAGGAACGCCTGGCCCCTTTGAATAGGGAGTGGGTGAGTACCTTATTCAGTTCTCTGCTTATCTTCTCATTATATTGTGGAGCTTCAACTACCATCGTAACCTGCCATCAGTTTTTGAATTGCTTTACCCAGCTCATTTATACTATAGGGTTTCTGAATATAAAGTACATTCGAATTTTTCATTATCTCCTGTACGTCATCCTTTTTGCTGTATCCGCTGGAGAGAAGTACCCGGATCTTGCGATGTATTTTCATAAGTTCTCTATAGCATTCAATACCGTTCATCCCGGGCATTATCATATCGAGTATTACGAAATCGTATGATTTTCCTTCCTCTTTAAGAGATTGAATAAAATGGGAACCATCTTCAAATAGATCCAGTTTATGACCTTTCCCTTTTAGGCTTATATTCAGGAATTCTCTGATCATGGATTCGTCATCCACTACTGCAATATTATATGTTGCGCCCTCGTCGACAATTTCTGTGTCATCTGACCGTTCCTGATTTTCACTTCCATCTTTAGGGAAATAGAGACTGAATACGGTACCCCTGTTCTGGGTACTTTGTACGGTGATATTTCCTTTATGCTCCTGCATGGTTCCGTAGACCATGGAGAGTCCCATTCCTGTCCCCCTGCCTACCTCTTTGGTCGTGAAGAAGGGTTCAAAGATCTTGCCTCTTATCTCTTTTGGAATTCCGCTTCCCGTATCTTCAACAGAGACTTTAAGGTAGGGACCCGGAGTCAGTACATAACCCTGAAGAGCACTCATTTTTTCATCGACATTTATAATCTGTGTTGTAAAATAGAGATCTCCCTTATTATCCATGGCATCCCGTGCATTGATGGATATGTTGAGCAGGGCGTTCTGTATTAAGTTGGGGTCACCCTGAATAACAGAATTATCTGCTTTTTCATTGAAATGGATATGTATCTGTTTATTCAGGCTGTGGGAAAGGAGACTCGAAAGTTCATCAATGATATTGTTGATATTGACGGCTATATTCTCCTTTTTCCCTTTTCTGCTGAAGCTGAGAAGCTGGCGGGTCACATCGGAGGCTCTTTCCACTGAGGCTTTCAGCTTCGCTGCATATTTTTCCATCCGTTCATCTGTGACTCCGTGGCACAAAAGATCGGTATACCCCATTATTCCGGCCAACTGGTTATTAAAATCGTGGGCGATTCCTCCTGCCAGTTCACCGATAGCCTGCATCTTCCGGGATTGATTCAGCTGCTCTTCAATAGTTCTGGTTTCTGTGATATCCAGAGTGAAACCTCCAAGCCATATCTCATTTTTCGAGAGATTTATTGGAAATTGTATTTGATGTAAAATTCTGGGCTGATTATCACTGGGAAACTGTGTTTCAAATTCTATAGTCTCTTTTTCTGAACCTTCGTATAGAATCCTGGATTCAGCTTCCTTTATCCTGTTTAGTGTTTCCTCTTCTTTTATGAAATCTTCAAAGACTGGATTCTCTATAGGTTCTTTCAGCAGTGCTAGTGTTGCCGGATTGGCATAGATCATCTGTTCTTTTTTATTACTGATAAAAGCGAATGCCGGAATGTTGTTCATAAATGAAGTAAATTTTTCATCACTCTCCTGAAGGGCGGATTCTATCTCAACTCTATCACTTACATTTAAAGCAATGCAGATTATATTATCAGATTCATCGGTATTCACTCTGTTCAGATACCACTGGAAATACTGTTCCGAGTCAGAATTTTTGATTTTACTTATCAAATTTATCTGCTGAACTGCCTCAATATTCTGTAATTCATCTCTGCCTATTCCATCAGGCAGAATACCCAGGTCGAAAACGCTGCCTTCCATGACTGTTTGTCTGCTCTGATTCAGGAGAGAGAGGGTATATTCATTAACAACTGTGATAGAACCCTCAGGAGTAAGGCGTAGTACAATGGCCTGTAGTTTTTGTACAAGGCTGCGGTATCGGTACTCCTTTTTTAAGGTCTGAGTTATTTTTTTCTTCAGAGTGTTTCGTATAAAAAAACCTGTTACCAGGATAAGGAGGATCAGAAAAAGTGACAGGGAGATGACAATCTTTATCCACAGGGGAATTCTTTCCTCTCTCAAATCTTCGGGGGTCATCCAGAATTGAACATTTTTATAGTAAATTGATTGTTTGTTTTTCTTCCATATTGAAAGATTCCTGTCAATGTCTTCCAGGAGATCCTGATTAGCGCCTTTTTTTACTGTGAAATAGATTGAAAAGGGTGAGAAGAGAATATTACTCCCCACAAGATTGAAAGCTGAAAGATTACGCAATCCGAAATGCTGTGGTGCTGCAGCTGCATGAGCCTCACCGTCTTCAACGGCTTGAAAAGCCTCAAAAAAATCTCTGTATTCATGAACTGTGAAGGACACTCCCAGTGATTCTGCTGTCTTTATAAGATTCTGAGCAGTGATATCACTTTTCATTACTGCGACTATTCTACCCTGCAGATCATTGATATTTGTAATATTGCTGTCGGGACTTATATACACCTGCCCCCATAAATCTACGACCGGTTCTTTGCTGTAGTCCATGATTTCTGCTCTGCTTTCGGACCAGGCTACAGACATCATCAGATCTATTTCACCGTTTTGAAGTCTTTCCAGCCCCTGGCTGAAGCTTCCATCGATATAGCTTACTTTCCATCTTGATTCCCTGGTTATTCCGTTAACAAGGGAAGGGTATAAGCCATCGGAGTGACCGAAATCATTAATAAAATTGATGGGGCTGAAAGAGAAGATCCCTATCTTTACATTCCGTACATTGATTTCAGATCTGTTCTGTGACTGCAGCTGAAAGCTGATGAGTAAAAGAAGTAATAGAGTTATCAGTCTTCGTCTATAATTCATTTTCCAAATATAGCACATTTATTTCTCTTTTTTGTTTGTTTTTTAATTCTGTCTCAGGCTATAAAGGAGCTAAATGATTTTCTGATTTTTTTTCAAAAGATTTTCAAACTGAGCCGGTGGAATAGGAGCAGAAAAAAGATATCCCTGGAATTTTTTACAGCCCGCTTCTAAAAGAATTTTAAGCTGTTCTTCAGTTTCCACACCTTCGACTATCAGTGATTTTTTCCTGTTTCTGGCCAGATGAGTGATTAACTCAAGAAAGTCACGGCTGTCTTTGTCAGTGGTGATGTTATCCACAAAGGATTTATCCAGTTTCAGGGTGTCTGCAGGAATATTTTTCAGGTAGCTCAGACTGGAATGCCCTGTGCCGAAGTCATCCATGAAAATTTCAAATCCCATTTCCCTGATAGCCTGCATCTGTTTGATACTGTTTTCCGGATTCTCCATGGTTTCGGACTCTGTGATTTCCAGATGGAGGAACCGGGGAGATAATTTATCCGCCTGTTTCAGGGCTGATGCCAATATGGCAGGGAGGTCCGGATTGCCGTATTCTCTGGCTGTCAGATTGACTGATGTGTAGATGCCGTATTTATCACTCCATTCTTTAATCTGACGGGCTGTTTTGAAAAGAACCCATTTGGATATGGCTGAAATAATGCCGGTCTGTTCTGATATGGGTATAAACAAAGAGGGGGGAACCATTCCTCTTGACGGGTGATTCCAGCGGATCAGTGTTTCGCAGCCCTTGATAACTCTGTTTTCATCCACAATGGCCTGATAGTAGAGTTCAAACTGATTCAGGTCGAAGGCTCTGTTCAGGTCATTTTCAAGTTCGAGCCTGGACATGGACACCTTCTGAATATCCTGATCATAAAGGCGGTATTCCTTTCCCTGGCTCAGAGCGGATGAGAGTGCTTTGGAGGCATTGCGGATAAGATCATCACAATTGCTCCCGTCTTCGGGAAAGACCGCAATTCCTATGGTACAGTTCATGGTGATATTGGTTTCGCTTTTACGGTAGGGAATGGATACCGCATTAATCAGTTTCTGGGCTACGATAAGGGGCTCCGTCTCCCTGGCCATTCCAGTTAAAACAACGGCCAGCTCATTTCCATTATAACGGAAAACATAGTCGGTGGTTCTAAGACATTCTTTAACCCGGATACCTGTGTTTTCCAGCAGCATATTGCCTGTGGCTATACTATGCTCCAGACAGATCTTTTGAAAATTATCCATGGAGAGTATTAGCAGACAGCGTTTGTTCTCTGCCTGTGACCGTTTGGCCTTTTCAAGCTCCATATCCAGAATAATATCAAGAGAACGGTCGTTAAAGAGCCCTGTGACTGGATCTCGGAATTCAAAGTTCAGAAGTTTGGATTCGATTTCTCCCAGTTTGCTGATGTCGTGGGAAAAAACAAGTGCATGGGTAATCTCGTTATCTTCTTCATTATAAGGGTAAAAGGATACATGCATATATCTGGTTGAATCACCAAAATTGAACTGGTCAACATAGTGAATCTCTTCACCCTCAAAACAGCGGTCCAGATAACTTTTAATTGCATTCTTGAATCTATCCTCACCCCAAACGACGGATACAGGAGTATCCAGGATCTCATCCTGATTTTTACCGAGCATATTGCAGTAGGATTCGTTGACCACTTCGTAACAGTAGTCCTTGTTTATCAGTGTTATCAAATCGGAAGAAGTGTTGATTATGTATTTATATTTTTTCTCTCTGCCAGGCATGTTTATAAGTATATACGCATTCATTTCCATTGCGAACAGTAAACGCAAAATAAATAGAATTTATTTATGATTTCTCTTTTTACGGCCTCCTATTTAAATTGTTTAGTTCTATATGATAATATGAGTTCAAACATAGCTGATATTATATTATCAATCACAGCGAAAAAATCAGGAATAATCATGCAAGAAAAAATAATTTATACAAAAACAGACGAAGCACCGGCTTTAGCTACACGCTCCCTTCTCCCCGTCATTTCGGCATTTACAGGAGCTGCGGGAATCAGGGTAGAAACCAGAGATATTTCACTGGCCGGAAGAATCATCGCCTCATTTCCGGAAAATCTGAAGGATGGGCAGAAAATCTCTGATGCTCTGGTAGAACTTGGTGAAATGGTTCATCAGAAAGATGCCAATATTATCAAACTTCCCAATATTTCAGCTTCTATTCCTCAGCTGAAAGCTGCTGTCCTGGAACTTCAGGCCCGAGGCTATGACATTCCTGATTATCCGGAGGAGGCTCTAAGCTCCGAAGACAAGGCAATACAGGCCCGTTATGACAGAATTAAGGGAAGTGCAGTCAACCCTGTTTTAAGAGAAGGAAACTCAGACAGGAGGGCTCCCGGCTCTGTTAAAAACTATGCAAAAAATAATCCCCATTCCATGGGTGCCTGGGCTTCCGATTCTAAATCCCATGTAGTCAGTATGAGTGAAGGTGATTTTTACGGCAGTGAGAAATCAGTGACCATGGAAAAGGCTGCTTCAGTGCGGATAATCTTCAGGGGCATGAAAGACAGTGAAACCGTTCTGAAAGAGAGTTTCCCCCTTCTTGAATCCGAGATTATCGATGCTGCGGTTATGAGCAGGAATGCCCTCCGCAGTTTTCTTAAGAAACAGGCTGATCAGGCAAAAGCCGAGGGAGTTCTGTTTTCTGTACACCTGAAGGCAACAATGATGAAGGTCTCCGATCCTGTCATTTTTGGTCATGCCGTATCTGTTTTTTTTGCTGATGTTTTTGATAAATACTCGGATCAGTTTTCTGCCCTCGGTATCGATGCCAATATGGGGCTGGGTGATCTATACAATAAAATTGAAGGTCTGGATGATGATATCAGAGCGTCTGTGGAACAGGATCTTGCTCGGGCTCTGGAGGAAGGTCCCGATCTGGCAATGGTTAATTCTGATAAGGGCATTACCAACCTCCATGTATCCAGTGATGTGATTATCGACGCCTCCTTACCTGCTGCGATCAGGACTTCAGGCTGTATGTGGAATAAAGAGGGAAAGCTTCAGGATACCAAATTTATTATTCCCGACCGCTCCTATGCAGGTGTGTACAGCAGCACCATCGATTTCTGCCGGGAACACGGAGCTTTCGATCCTTCTAAAATGGGCTCTGTCTCCAATGTAGGATTGATGGCTCAGAAGGCGGAAGAATATGGTTCTCATGATAAGACCTTCTGTGCCCCTGCTGATGGTGTGATAGAAATAAGCGATGAAGACGGTACTGTTTTCCTCTCTCAAAATGTGGAATCAGGTGATATTTTCAGAGCCTGTCAGGTCAAGGATGCTCCTGTTCGTGACTGGGTTAAACTTGCTGTAAAGAGAGCCGCAGCCACAATGGTTCCTACTGTATTCTGGCTGGACCCTGCCCGTGCTCATGATGCACAGATGATAAATAAGGTAAAAAAGTATCTCCCTTCTCATAACACAGAAGGACTGGATATCAGAATCATGTCTCCCATTGAGGCTACTCTCTTCTCTCTGGAGGAGATCCGTCAGGGACGAGATGCAGTTTCTGTTACCGGAAATGTACTGCGTGATTATCTCACAGACCTTTTTCCCATCATGGAACTGGGAACAAGTGCAAAAATGCTTTCCATAGTTCCCCTGATGAACGGAGGTGGGTTGTTTGAGACCGGAGCCGGAGGTTCTGCACCCAAACATGTGCAGCAGTTTAACAGGGAAGGTCATCTCCGCTGGGATTCTCTTGGTGAGTTTCTGGCACTGGCTGTCTCTCTGGAACACCTTGCTTCAGTTTTTGGTAATAAGCGGGCTCAGATTCTGGCAGATACTCTGGATCAGGCTACAGCAAAACTTCTTGATCAGAGAAAGTCTCCTTCCAGAAAAGTCAATGAACTGGATAACCGGGGCAGTCATTTTTACCTTGCCATGTACTGGGCTGAAGCCCTTGGACAGCAGGATCTGGATATTCCTTTAAAAGAAACTTTCGCTGCCCTTGCCTCAAAGATGGAAGCCCAGGAAGATAAGATTCTTAAAGAACTCCTTGATGCCCAGGGCAGTTCTGTGGACATCGGCGGATACTACTTTCCCGACGAAAAACTGGCTGATAATGCAATGCGGCCTTCTGCCACTTTTAACGATCTTATTGACTCTATCGCCGGACAAACACTCTAGTTTTGACCTTTATTCCGGGAAAACCAGATTTAAAAACTGGCTTTTTCCAGAGGCAGAGTTTATTCTAGAGCTTTAATTATCATAATCAATATTAAAAAACGGAATTGGAGATAATATGAAACTGTTATTGGGCGCCTATAAGGATGCCAGCTATGAGGTGAGTATAAAGGCTGGATTTAATTTTTTCTTACAACTGTTTATAATTGTAATGCTTATACCCCTGACTCTGCTTGTCTTTAATCAGGGAGAAACTGTCATTGGTTTTACTATTCTGGTGATGGATGTCTTTTTTATGGTAACTCTGTTTCTGTTAAGAAAAGGCAAATATGATTTATCATCCTATATGTTCAGCATTGCTCTGTTTGTATTGATACTGGCCGAACGCTTCTCCGGGGGATATCACGGAGCCAATACTTTCACTCAGACTGCCCTGATGTTTCTTATTGTCAGTCAGGTGGCTGCCTTCCAGATCAGAAATAAAAAACATGTACAGATCACTGTTGCAGCAGCACTTTTCTCCTATATTGTCTTCTGTGCTTTTATTATAATCACTGCTGCCTACAAGGTTGATCCCAAGCCCCTCTCCGGTCAGCTCGTCACAGGAACCGTTCTGATGTTAATCGGACTTGCTCTGGTGACAGTACAGAAAATCGTATTCAACATGGTCACTGAAGATTCAATGAATAAGTATAAGGAGAGCGAGGTTCACAGCAGCAGGATGATCTCACTGATAAGTTCAGTTTCAGACCAGATTGATCAGGCTCTGGGACTCCGAGAATCTGCCGAAGAGACCGGTATGGCTGTCGTTCTGATTGAAAACAGAGTCAACGGAATTATGAAATCCATCAAGAATTTGAATAATGGATTTACAAGCACAAAAATAGCTTTGGATGCCATCGGTGGAAGTGTGGAAGAACTGAAAAATAATGCCCAGAATCAGTCTGCCAATGTGACTGAGTCCAGTGCAGCTATCGAAGAGATGGTTGCTTCCATAAAGAGTGTCTCTACAACAATTCAGGTTCGTAAAAAGAGTGTTGAGAGTCTTATCCATACTTCAAAAAACGGTGAAGAAGTTATTAAACAGACAGAAAGCTCCTTTAATGAAGTTATCGATCAGATCAGCAGTATCCGGGATATGACCAGTCTTATAAGCAGTATTGCCGCCCAGACCAACCTTCTTGCCATGAATGCCGCCATTGAGGCCGCCCATGCAGGTGATGCCGGTAGAGGATTTGCCGTAGTTGCCGATGAAATCCGTAAACTTGCAGAGAGCAGTTCAGGAAATGCCAAGAAAATTTCTGAAAATCTGAAGACCATGATCGCTTCCATTGAGAATACGGGAGCCCAGGTTAAACAGTCGGGTCACTCCTTTGAAGAGATTCGGGAAGAGGTTGATACTGTAGCCCGTGCAATGGATGATATCTATAACAGCACCGAAGAATTGAATACAGGAAGTGAAGAAATCCTCCGCTCCACAACCAGCCTGAATGAGCTGACCAGCAATGTTATGGACAGTGTTAATGAGGTTGATGAGGATAAGAGAACCATAGACAGTAATCTGGGGAATAATCAGCAGCTTTCATCAGATCTTGAGCAGGTCGCTCATGAAATCAAAAAGGATGCAGATGAGATTAAATTATCATCCGATAAGGTTCTCACCATGGCTAATTCACTGGCTGAGCAGTCAGAGATTCTAAAAAAGGAATTCTGATCAGGGATTATGAGCAAAGTCTCTGCTGTTTCCAAGCAGCAGGGATTCAATGCTGTGATGCTGCCCAATACCCTTAAAATCTACCTTCCATATCTCTCCATTGTTGGGAAAGCTCTCGGGATACTCGGGTAATGTGTTTTCCAGCACAGCCCTGATAAGCCTGAATGTAACTGCATGGGTGACTATCAGTATTTTATCAGGGGCATCCATTGAAAATGAATCAAAGAATGACCGTACACGGTCGGCAATCATCCTGTAGGATTCTCCTCCGCCTTCAGGTACCCAGTCCCAGCGCCTGGATGTCACTGTCTCGTACTGCTCTTCTTTCTTGACCTGGTCGTATGTCATTCCTGAATACTTTCCAAGTTCCTGTTCCGAGATCCTCTCATCCACTTCTATTTCAAGATTGTATAGATCCGCAAATGAGGCAGCGGTCTGCATGGCTCTGTTAAGGGGAGAGGATATTATCCTGTCAATCTGAATAGTTTCGTATAGCTGGGAGGCAATAAGATCTGCATCCGCCTTACCCGCATCTGTCAGGGGAAAAGCCTGACGGCTTGCCATTATTCTCTGACTGTTAGCTTTGCTCTGTGCATGTCTGATCAGATACAGTTCACTCATTAAATCACCGCCGTTTTTTTTCAACATTTTAGACATTATTATTAATCTGTTCCAGAGCTAAAATCCCTGAGATCTTTTGACAATCTTTGAATACTCGCATAGTATTAGTAATATATGATACTGCTCTGATTTATTGAGGAGCGCCCTGTAAGGACGGTTCATGAAACTACTGATTGTTGATGACTCCCGGGCAGCTAGAATGCTGATAAAATCTATTCTCCTTGATTATGATGCTGAGCTTGACTTATCTGAAGCTGAAAACGGCGCTATTGCCGTAGAGCTCTATACTGAGAAACGACCGGATCTTGTCTTTCTTGATTTAACCATGCCGGTTCTTGACGGTTATGGAGCTCTGGAGAAGATTATAGAGATAAATCCGAAGGCCCTTGTCGTTGTTCTGACTGCGGATATTCAGAAGAAATCTGTTGATCGATGCATGGAACTGGGAGCCTTTAGAGTTCTGAAAAAACTTCCTGATAAAAAGATTGTCTATGCCCTTGTTGATGAAATCAAAGAGATGATTTCGGGTCCTGCATGATGAATGAGAAACAGGTCCTTTTAACTGAAATGGAACTGGATGCTCTTCAGGAAACCATGAATATCTCTTTTGGCTCTGCCGCAGCAGATCTTGCTGAGATCATGGATATTTTTATTCAGCTGACAGTACCGAATATCTCTTCTGTGAAAATTCATGATCTCCCTGATTATATAAATAGGGAAATTTCAGATTTTGCCACATGCAGTGTTGTTCAGCAGAAATATTATGGCGATTTTGAGGGTATGGCTTTTCTTATTTTCCCCTACGGTAATGAGAGGGACCTGATATCCTATTTTCAGAGTTCCGGAACTGATTTCTTTCAATCGGATCAGTTGATAGATCTTGAGAGAGAAGTTCTGCTGGAGATCAGTAATATCCTGATTGGAGCCTGTATTGGAAGAATTTTCGAGATGCTGAACAGCCGTATCAGCTATCAACCTCCCCAGATAATTTCTGGTAGTGATTTTGACAGAACCTATGTTTCTTCAGAATTTGATAGCAGGGATCTGGCAATAACCATGAAAACCTTTTTCAGCTTTGAAGACAGAAACACCAAGGGATATCTCATATTGATTAATAGTCAGAGCTCCATTCCTCATCTTAAAAAAGCACTTTCACAGTTTATTGGAGAATAATTAAGTTGGAACGAAAGATACTGGACGTCCTGAATACGGGTATTGTCATTCTGGACAGTCATTACAATGTTGTTCTCTGGAATCAGTGGATGGAAATCAATAGTGAGGTTGAAAAGGAGATAATTGAAGGTACTCATCTTTTTAATCATTTCCCCCAACTGAACACCCCCTTTTTTACCCGCAGTATTAAATCTGTCCTGAAATTCGGGAATTATGTCTACTTTTCACAGAAACTACACACCTATCTCTTTCCTTTTCCGGCTAAAGGCATTTATGCAAAGCAGTTTGAATTTATGCAGCAGAGCTGTTCTCTCGTTCCTCTTGCCTCTGAAATTGAAGGGGAAGAGGATAAAATTGTCCTTACTGTGCAGAATGTTACAGAGAGTGTATATCTGGAACAGAACCTGAAGATTATGACACGACAGGATGGTCTGACAGGTTTATATAATAGAAGATATCTGGACATCAGGCTTGATGAGGAGCTAAAACGTTTTCAACGAAGTCGGAGAGTTTTCAGTCTACTGATGCTGGATATTGATAATTTTAAACTGGTTAATGATAAATTCGGACACCCCTTTGGAGATCATGTTTTAAAAAATCTGGGATCTGTGTGTTCCGGAATCATCAGAGGCAGTGATATAGCCGCCCGGTTCGGTGGTGAAGAATTTGCTGTTGTTCTCCTTGATACACCCGTAGATGGAGCAATGATCTTTGCTGAGCGTATCCGTAGGGAAATAGAGAAGATGGTTGTGACCAACGAAGAGGGAGTAAGCCTCTCGGTGACAGTCAGTCTCGGTGCAGCAACAGTTTCGGATGATATATTATCGGCAGTTTCATTGATTGAAAATGCGGATAAGGCTCTGTATGCATCAAAGAAAAACGGTAAGAACTGTGTGACCGTTTACGATCCTGAAATTCATAATGAAAATTCTCTAAAGTAATATGATTGAAAAGAATCCTACCGGGATTCAGTTCGAAAAGGCCATTAAAAAAGGGATCCACATAGAGAGCCATCGTGTGTCACTCCAGAGAATAAAAGATTCACTTATAGGGAACTCGTTTATAGATGGGGGGCACAGGCCCAGGCTGTTACGGATTTTATCTCACCGATATTCACGGTGTAATGAGGCTCTCCCTGAGGAATCAGGATACAGTCTCCCTTCTGAAGCTCGTGCACTTCATCCAGAGAGGTCAGATGAACTGCCACATGCCCTTCAATGACATAGCATGTTTCGTCTGCATCCTCATGCCCTTTGTCAAGGCAGGCTCTCTGCCCGGGCAGCATTGTGCTGACTGCAAAAATAAGCTTGTCAGTATGAAAATAGACTTTTGTGAATTCTTCACCCTCAAGCAGATTTCTGGTTTCGTTTGAGCGGATAACTTTTTTATTCATGATTTTTTCCTCATCGTTTTTCTGTACTATTCGTCAGATGACTCTTCATGTCAATCAAAGATATATATTTATATTCTTCTGAACGGGTAATTCAGATCTTGAGTGAAAATATTTATTAAATATATGGTGTTTGTTTAGTAAAATATTGAGGAAGTCGTTGACATTTGAAATAGATGTAATTTAATCTCTTAAGATGTCTGTAACAATTCGTGACATTGCTGAAAAAGCTGGTGTTTCTCCATCAACAGTATCTCTTGTATTGAATAATAAATCCGGGGTAGGTGATGAGACCAGGGCTCTGGTTTTTAAAATTGCTGATGAAATGGAATACAAAGGGGGAAGGAGAAGCAACAGGAAGAATGACAAAACAATCAGGCTTCTTAAAATTGCCAGGCATGGGCATATTGTTAATCGAGATCATAATGTTTTTATTTCAGATTATATTGACGGTATTGAACAGGAAGCTCGCCTTCATGGTTATGCATTAGAAGTTCAGAGTTATGCAGGCCTTGATCATAACAGCTTAATACGGGATTTAGAACGATCTGGAGTTGCAGGAGCTCTCGTTCTGGCTACTGAGTTGCATATGGAAGATATCCCACCTTTTCAAAATCTGGCAACTCCTCTGGCATTTATTGATGCAACTCATCCTGTAGCTCCTTTTGATTATATTGATATGGATAATGAGGGAGCCGTCTTTTCAATTATTAAAACACTGAAAGAGAAAGGGCACAGGGAAATAGGTTTGATCAAGTCTTCCATAGAAACTAGAAATTTTAAGGCTCGGGAGGATAGTTTCTATACGGCTCTAAGATACTATGGGCTTGAAATCCGTGATGATTGGATATTTGCTACAGATTCTACATTTGAGCAATCCTTCCTGGATATGGAAAAAATTCTTAGTGATGATCCTGTGCTTCCATCAGTCCTTTTCTGTGTTTGTGACATTATTGCATTGGGCTGCATGAAGGCATTGAAGAATCATGGACTATCCATTCCGGAGGATATATCCCTTGTCGGTTTTGATAATCTTCCCTCCAGTGAACTATCGGATCCCCCTCTGTGTTCTGTAAAAGTCTCTAAGTCCAGAATCGGAAGACGGGCCTTCCAATTGCTGCTGAGAAGGATAAATGATCCTGGAACACTTCCATATGAGAAAGTGCTGATCGGGAGTGAACTCATTTTAAGAGACAGTCTTGGTGATATAAAATAAATTTCAGATAAGGACGTATACATGAAAATATTAAACTACGGGTCACTCAACATAGATATGGTTTATCAGGTTCCTCATATTGTTAAACCTGGAGAGACCATATCAGCTACTGATGTGATGAAATTTGCAGGTGGAAAAGGGGCCAATCAATCCGTGGCTCTTGCTAAAGCAGGGGCTCCTGTCTGGCATGCAGGAACGATTGGACAGGATGGATTATGGCTGCTGGATCTTCTTCAGAAATTCTCGGTTCATACAGAACTTGTCAGTCACTATGAGGGTTCCTCAGGTCAGGCGATCATTCAGGTTTCAGAGGAAGGACAGAATTCCATTTTCCTGTTTGGTGGTGGAAATCAGAGTAATACTGAAGAAGTTATAGATAATGCCCTGTCTCAATTTGGTGAAGGTGACTATCTTGTTCTGCAGAATGAGGTCAATCTTATTCCCTATATTATTGAAAAGGCCCATGCCAGGGGGATGAAAATCTGCCTGAATCCAGCTCCTTATACAGAGGAGGTTAAATCATGGCCTCTCAGTAAGCTTGACCTTTTAGTTGTGAATGAGATTGAAGGCCGGGATCTGACAGGTCTGGAAGGTAGTTTTGAAGAGACTCTGACTGAGCTGACCCGTATGTATCCCGGGATGAGTATCCTTCTGACGGCAGGAAAAGAGGGTGCCTATTTCGCCAAGGATAAGATGAGGGAATATGTTCCCATCTTTGATTCTCCTGTTGTTGATACAACGGCTGCGGGTGATACCTTTTTCGGATATTTTCTGGCAGGTCGTCTGGAGGGGATGACTGTGAAAGCTGCCATGGAGCTGGCCACAAAAGCCTCTTCCATCACAGTCTCCCGTCCGGGGGCAATGGAATCAATTCCTTATATCAGGGAGCTTTTAGAGAAATAACTTGTCAGTGTACCTAGGGGTCCATCTCCTCTGTCAAGCTAAGTGCCTTTTACAGGATGCTAATGCTCTTTCGGATATACTCCAGGATCTCCATTCCTGTGGGCATAGTCCAGCTGTATTTTTTCTCCATGTTCCGGGAATTTCTGCCGGGTCATCGCAGTGTACATATAGCTGGGCTTCCGGGCATCATCCCTCCAGGGACGGCATTCCCAGTGATACCCCCGGAAGGGGTCTCTGCTTTCATTCATCCATTCAAGCAGGCGGTCATGCAGGCTGTTCCTTATCTCCTTCAGTAGTTTGTTTTCAATCAGATTGATCTCTTCTGCAGAATCTTCTGAAAGATCATAAAGCTCATCTGTCTCAAGAAGATTGATTACCAGTTTATACCGACCGTCAAAAACACAGCGAATAGGTTGAAAGCCTCCGAATCCATCCAAATCAACTTCATAGCGTCCATATTCTATAAATACTTCATTATTCACAGCAGCATCTTTATCTCTGAAAAGTTTCAGAAGACTCTTTCCCTCAAGAGTTTTGGGCGCTGCCAGACCGGCATAATCCAAAACCGTGGGGACCAGATCAATATGAGAGACCAGACTTTCACTGCTCTCATTCTCAGGGCTCTCTCCCGGCCAGCGAACTATAAACGGGATATTGGTGGTCTCCTCATACATGGAGGGTCCCTTGCTGATGAAGCCGTGTGAGCCGAGAGAGTCTCCATGATCCGAGGTGTAGATAATAAGAGCATGGGGAGCATACTTTTCCACAGCCTCAAGAACTCTTCCTATCTGGGCATCTACAAAACTGTTACAGCCGAAGTAGTCCCCTCCGTCAAGATGATATTTCCCGATATATGCCGTGTTGAATCCCTCATGACTGATCCTTGTTTGCCTTATATTGATAGTGTGTCTATCATGGATCTGTTGATTATCAACCCGTATACTCAAGCTTGTCAACTCCAGGGTTTCTCTATTATCATAGGGTATGAAAAGCAAAGGTCTCTTGATCGGTGAGCTGGCCCGGCTCTTTCATATCAGCACTGATACTCTCAGGTTTTATGATAAGAAGGGCATACTTACTCCCTCCGAGCGCAGGGGCAATAACTACCGCTACTATACATATCAGGATGTATCCCGTCTGACTGCCATACTTCTCCTGCGTAAGATGGAAGTGCCCCTCAACGAGATTGCCGCTTTTCTGGAGGATTACGGTTTTGATGACACCATGACCATGCTGGAGTCCCGCAAAGTCCTGCTGGATCGTCAGATTCAGGAGCTGAAATATGTCCGGGACAGTGTAAGCAATCAGATGTCATATCTTAAGGATTACCGGGACAATGCAGGGCAGATCACCATCCGGCAGAGCAACAGAATCCATTCCGTTTTTATTATAAAAAAGGATCTTCACATCAGTGAAGATATTGATGATATGGCTCTTGTCAAAGACTACCTCGAATCGGCTGCCGAGGGTCAGATTCCTGAAGACTGGTATATCTCAGGTCATCTGGGGACAGAGTTTCGTTCTGATGATTCCGGTTATTATCATCTTGCCTATTACTGTTATGAAGATTTCCCCGGGGCAGATCGTCATATTCCCCCGGGCTCCTATGTCTCTTATCTGTATAAAGGAGTTGAAGAGAGCAGCTTCCGTGAGAGGCGGGATAAAATGATCCGCTGGATTGAAAAAGAGGGTCTGAAAGTGGAAGGTCCGGTTTATCAGCTCTGGCAGATCGATGATTTTCATTCCCATCGCCGGGAAGACTGGGTCAATGAAATGCAGATTTTTCTTGTAAGCTAAATCCTGTTCTTGACCTTGGAGTTACTTCAAGGTTTATCTTTGGGGTATGACTAAGACATTTGATCTGGGGAAAGACCCCGTAGGAAAGATATTTACCGGATATGCCATCCCCGGTGTATTGGGAATGATGGCCATGTCAGCGGCCGGAATTATAGATGGAATCTTTATCGGCCGATATGTGGGTACTAGCGCATTGGCAGCTGTGAATCTGATCAATCCCATTGCCTCCCTTGCTATCGGTCTCAGTATAATGATCGGTGTGGGAGGTGCCACAACTGCGGCGGCTGAGCTGGGAGCCGGAAATGTAAAAGGGGCCAGAAACAGTTATACAGTTACTATACTGCTGATTACGGTCCTTGCTCTGATTATTACTGTTGCGGGTCTTATTTTTATCGACCCTATTGTCCGTATGCTGGGGGCAGAGGGTGCACTTGCTGCTGATGTGAAAGAGTACCTGGGATCTATTATCCTGTTCTTTCTCTTCTTTATGCTCAGCTTTCTGCTGGACTCCTTTATTCGCAGCGACGGTTCGCCTGTCTTCTCAGTTGCTATACTTCTGGGCTCGTCTGTTCTGAATATTATTATGGACTATTTTTTTGTCGCCCGTTTCGGCTGGGGACTGAGAGGTGCCGCCTTTGCTACGGGATTCAGCCAGCTGATAGCCGTGGTATTCCTCTGGGCTTATATGATTTCAGGAAAGACAAGGTATAAGCTGGTGCACCCCCGCTTTGAAATAAGACGTCTGGGAAAGATGCTGTTTAACGGTTCATCCGAGCTGATCAATGAACTCTCTCTGGGGATTTCCACCCTTGTCTTCAACTATATCCTATTAAGCCGTCTGGGGAGTATCGGAGTCGCAGCCTATAGTGTTGTGGGCTATGGAGCCATGCTGGCCAAGATGATCTTCGGAGGTGTTGCACAGGCCGTACAGCCGGGGATCAGCTATAATCTGGGGGCTGGAAATCTGAAACGGATTAAAGCCTTTCTGAAGCTTGGGCTGGGAGTCAATCTGGTTACAGGTGTGCTTGCCTTTGTTGCCATGCTGGTACTGCGCAGGCCTCTGGCTGTTCTTTTTGCCGGAAATCAGACAGAGGTTGTAGAGCTCACCGTAAAGATTGCTCTGTTATACAGCTTTTCATTGCTTGTTACAGGATCTAACTTTGTACTTTCCATGTTCTTTACGGCAGTACATCGTGCGGCGGATTCTGCAGTAATTGCGTTCTCCAGGAGCCTTCTGTTTTTTCTATTGGGGCTTTTTGTTCTACCTATGTTTTTCGGGGATAACGGACTCTGGCTGACTACTGTTTTTGCTGAATCGCTTACCCTGATAACAGCTCTGCTGCTTGTTAAGTTCAGACCCCTTAATGAAGATCAGGTCAACCGTCTCAGGTCCTCTCTTCAGAAAGCTTCATAACTGAAACTTCTAAGATCAGGTCCTGTATAAGTGAAAAATCCCCGAAGCTTTTGCTCCGGGGACCGTATATCACTTCTTGTCTTTTTTCCTCATTTTGTCTGTTTCATCCATCAGGCGGCTTATCATGTTCTTGTATTTCTCTTCAATAAATTTTCGCTTGACCTTGAGAGTCTGAGTTAACTCCTTTCCGATTGAGAAATCATTCTTCACAGGCAGGATCTTGGTAATAAACTCAAATGGTTTGAATCCCTGTTCCCTTGAGATAAGCTGATTCACTTCCTTCATAATCACTTCGTATATATGATCGTGCTCAATAGAATCTTTTCCTGACATCTGAATATCAAAATCTTTAAGCTTCAGTTCGGAGGCCAGTTTCATCAGCTCCTCTTCATTGACCGCTACAATGGCAGAAAGCTGTTTCTGGTCCTGCCCTATAACTACGGCATGATCGATATACAGACTCTCTTTCATTTTGTCTTCGATAGGTTCGGGTTCAACATTCTCTCCACTCATCAGGACTATGGTGTCTTTGGCTCTTCCGGCTATGATAACCTCTCCATTTTCAGAGCGGACAGCTATGTCTCCGGTATTCATCCACCCTTCAGAATCAAGAACTGCTTCAGTGGCCTCCGGATTCTTGTAGTAACCCAGCATAACCTGAGGACCCCGAACAAAGATAATTCCCTTTTCACCAATTTCTGTTTCAGTTCCGTCATCCCTTCTGATCTGAACTTCCGTATTATCAAATGGAATACCCGTGGTACCGAAGGTATTCCGCGGGAAGGTCCGGGAGAGTATACCCGGTGCACATTCGGTCATTCCGTAAGCGTTGACGATGGTGATCCCTATGGCATTGAACAGTTCGTCAAGATATTTAGGGAGAGAACCGGCAGCTGATGTGGCTCCTCTCAGGCGTCCTCCGACCTTTTCTCTGAAGGGTTTAAAAAGGACATTGGCCAGCAGGTGTCCCGGAATCAGGAATATCCAGCGCAGCATGTGTATGAACCAGGTAATCCCGCGGCGCAGGGCAGAACGTTTTTTCAGGGAGATGTAACAACCCTTCATATAAAATCCTGATGTTAAATAGCTTTGATTAAGTTTAATAAAGAAGAAAATCAGGTTGCGTTTGAAGGCCGGCATCTTGCTGATAACTCTGATCAGCTTCTGATAGATTGATTCCCAGACCCGTGGTACGGATATCAGTATTTCCGGTTTGATTCTGAGCAGATCCGCTGAAAAACGCCCGGCGGAAGAATATACAATGGTCAGAGCCGAATCCATGGCACAATACTCAAAGGCTCTTTCATAAACATGCCAGGAGGGGAGCATAACAACAGTTCTCTCCTGTCTTGATGAATCGATTTCAAGTCGGGGAGTATTGGCAACTACATTCTGCAGGAAGTTTTTATGAGTGAGCATTACACCCTTGGGATTTCCTGTCGTTCCTGAGGTATAGACTATGGTCAGAAGATCTTCTTTCTTAATCTCTTTTATCAGGGTTTCTATCTGATCCGGCTCTTTTGCCAGTCTTTTTTCTCCCTCTTCAAGGATATGATCATAGAAGAAGGTTTTGTCTTTGATATTATCAGGAAGAGTGTCTTCCTTTGGCCGATCAAGAATGAATATTTTTTTACAGCTTTTCCAGTCTTCATCACTGAAAACGGGAAGAATATCATTGAGTTGTTTCATGTTCTCAATAATCAGGTATGTTGAATCTGAATGCCCATAGATGAAATGGAGTTCTTTGGGAGTCGTATCAGAACCACGGGGGACAGTGATTGCACCCAGAGCCATGATGGCCATATCTGTTGAAATCCATTCGTATCGGTTATTCATGAAGAATCCTACATGATCTTTCCGCCCTATTCCGGCTTCGGCAAAACCGGCAGTGAGTACTCTTATATAGCGTTCAAATTCTCTGAAAGTAAGAGTTTTCTCTCCATCACGGGTCATATACTGATGAGAAATTCTATCGGGAAATTTCCTTGCTGTTTCAAAAGGTATTTCCAGAATGGACTTATACATATTCAATTCCTTTATTTTATATATCTTCCGGCTTACCTTCACACGGTGAGCTGGAAAAGTCAAAAAGTTTTTCTCTATGTATAATTATATCCCATCTGTAACCTATATGGTTGTCTTAAATCTTCATTTTCTCCTTTTTCTTGTATATCCTACAATTCTGATCCCAGGTTCTCCAGCTTTGATTTAATTCAGTTTCAGGCTGATTTACAATTTACAACAGGCTCCTCGGGAGCTCCGAAGATCCTATCTGACAACTTGACATACCAGGCTGATATCTGGATCTGTACAATGTAACCAAGAGCTATTATCAATGCTATTCCGGAACCCTCTTTTCCAAAAGATGTCATTGCTATAGCCAGGGCGATAGATAGATTTCTCAGAACCGTACCATAGACCAGGGCCAGACCATCCGCTCGGTTGAAGAACTTCTTTCCCACAAAGGTACTGATCAGAATATTGATTATATAAAGGATAAGAAGAGGCGGTATTAAAGAGATAAATGCCACAGGATCGGCCATTATGGATTTCGCTTTAAGGGCCATAGCAATAAATACAACGGAGAGAACACCAAGGGTGGAGACAGGGGGAAATCTCTTTTTGATATTTTTTTGCCAGGCTTCTTTTCCCTTGTTTTTGACTATGAGATGTTGTGTCAGAGCACCCAGAATCATCGGCAGCAGAACGATTGTCCCTATCTGAATAAAAATTTTAGCCATTGGGATGGAGATGGTCGCACCCATCAGTCCTTTTATATAGAAAGGTGTCAGCAGTGAACCTGCCAGGAGGCCGAATACTGTCATCTTAACCGCCGCTTCCATGTTTCCCCTGGACATCCCCGTCCAGGAGATAGTCATCCCGGAAGTGGGCAGGAGTGACACAAGAAGAAAGCCCAGAGCCAGATAAGGCTGTTCAGCAAAGAACAGCTTTCCAATGAGGAATGCGATAAAAGGGATAAGGGCAAAATTGATCAGCTGTGTAACTATCTGAAGTCTACTGTCACCTGTCTCAAATATTTTCCTGAACTGCATGGTTACCATCATGGGATAGACCATGAGGAATGTTAATGGAAGGATAAGATTTTTAAGGTGGGTCGGGTCATCAAGGATCAGCCCTGTGATAAAGCCGGCTGCCATAAAGACAGGTACAGCCAGGCTGAGATTCTTCTGAAGGGATGAAAGTAGTTTCCACATAGTTTAACTCCATATATTCTATATATATTAGAAAATATATATAAAGTTTTCACTAAAGTCCAGTGCTTGTAAAAGTATTCTTTCCATCTACTCTCATAAATCCAAATATAGTAGATAGATCTTCACCTATCCACAGATTCACATATCTGTTTTAATAATCTCATGAAAGGTATTATCGCCCCTTATCGGGGACTTCCTGTTCCTGTCTATGTACTCTTTGTTTCCAGAATCATCAACAGGATGGGAGACTTTGTCAGCATTTTTCTGACCCTCTATCTCAGCCGCTATCTTGGATTCTCTGAGAAACAGACCGGTCTTATTCTTTCTCTTGTTGGTTTAAGTATGATGAGCGGAGCTCTGCTCGGAGGTAAGCTGACTGATCTGGCAGGAAGAAAAAAGATAATGCTGGGGCTTCAGGCTATGGCTGCTGCATCGGTGCTTATCTGTGGATTTATCCCCGACAGTCCTGCTTTACCGGGACTCCTTATACTTTTTACTTTCTTTAACGGTGCTGTCCGTCCAGTTAATACGGCACTGCTTACCGATTTAACAACACAGAAAAACAGAGCAGCAGCTTTTTCACTCCTTTATCTGGGGATCAATATCGGGATTTCCGCCGGACCCATTCTCGCAGGATTTCTATTCAATAATTATAGACGCTGGATATTCTGGGGAGATGGTCTGACTACTCTTCTGACTATCCTTCTTATCCTTATTCTTATACCTGAACCCGAAGAGTGCAGCGGAAAGACTGAGGCCGGGGAACATGTGGAAGAGGGAAGCAGCCTGAAAGCACTTCTTGGAAGACCTATCCTGGCGATATACACAATTCTCAGTATCTTTTCAGCACTAATCTATGCTCAAACCACTTTTACTCTTCCTCTGCAGATGCTTCATGTATTTGATGAGAAAGGACCGCGCTTATTCGGACTGATTATGTCCTTTAATGCTGTTGTGGTTCTGATCGTCACACCATTGCAGAATTATTATATGAAAGATATCCGGCCCCTGAGACGTATTGCACTGGGACAGGTTCTTTATTCACTTGGGTTTGGACTGCTTATAGTACCGGTTCACACATTATCCTGGTTTTTCTTTTCAACTTTCATATGGACCTGCGGAGAAGTTCTGGATGCGACGAACTCCGGAGTATTTGTTGCCAACCACAGCCCAAGGAATCATAGAGGGCGGTTTAACAGTTTCTTTCTCATATCAAAGGGAGCCGGACGTTCTCTGGCACCTCTGATTTCAGGTCTTGTCCTTGAAAGCCTCGGGATCTCCTATATCTGGGGGCTCTGTCTTTTTCTGGGATTCTTTCTTTTTATGGCTATGAATTCTCTGGATAAAAAAGACCAAAGGATGTTGGTAGAAATCTGAATTCATCTTCTGTTTCAGAGGGCAGTACCAGTTCCAGGTCGTCATTCTCACTGCTGCATTCAGCAAGTATTCTGTTGCCGTCAAGAATATGCTTCCTGTTAATGCTCAGCTTCATTCCCCTGTCAGAGATCTTGAGTTCATCCGCTCTGAAAATGAGCCTGTAATCCCCATCCTCTTTTTCTGTTTCTAATTCAAAGGGATAAGTTTTTTTATCTTTTACTTTGATATCCACTTCATTTATGGCATATCGGGATGTCATTTCGAAGACAATCTTTGATACGGGATGTTTGTACACCTCCTGTGCGCTGCCGAACTGTACGAGTCTCCCCTTATCCAGTACTGCGATGTAATCACTCATTGCCAGAGCCGTTTCCGGATCATGGAGACTTATGATTGTTGTTTTTCCAAGTTTTATTACCAGTTCTTTCAGAAAGCTGCGCATCTGCAGCCTTACCATGGCATCCAGCCGGGCAAGGGGTTCATCCATAATCAGTAAGTCTATATTGCGAATATCCGCCTTGGCGATTGCTATCATTTGTTTAACTCCCTCGGGGAGTTCTGATATGATCGTATCCAGATTTTCATCGCTGAGATTAAGTTCTTCAGCAAGGGCTGTCACTGCCGGGTCAATATCCTCTTTTCTCAGTTTTTTAATCATTTCAAGGGGGAAACGAATATTGCCGCGGCCCTTTCTATTAGGCATAAGGGCATAGTCTTCAAAGACAAAACCGATATTCCTCTCTCTTGGTGAAATAGTATCCAGACGATTGGAGCCCAGGAAAATAGCTCCCTTTTCGGGTTTATTTAATCCTGCAAGAGATTTCAGCAGCATGGTCTTGCCTGATCCCGAGGGGCCTATGACCGAAAGTATCTTTCCCCTGGGGATTTCAAAGCTTATATTTTCCAGTTGAAACTGTTCTCTTCTGAAACAGATATTTTTAACCAGAAAAATATTCTCATCGGAGTTTTCAATACTTTCTTCAGGAGAGTGAAAAAGCTCTTTCTGCCGTTCAATATAGGCATAAAGATCGGAGGAGAGAATCCGTATGGCAGATCCAATCTTGAATGCTTCAATTTTCTTGTCTCGTATCAGGTTGTAAACCATCTGATTTGAGATATTCAGAAACTGAGCTACTTCTTTGATGGTCAGTGATTTATCCTTATGAATCATAACAGCTCTCCTTAAGATACTCTCTGTTATAACATGTTATAACAGAATACTATAAAGTCAAATTTTTTCTTGTATAACTCGGTTTTAAGCTTAAATTTGCCTCAGGAACTATTTTATATTATTTTTGATGACATACTGCAGAATCAGGAGAACACCATGGCTGTATTGCCCCCGAGTTTTGAAGAATTAATTAATGGCAGTGATCTGCCCGTCCTTGTTGATTTTTATGCCGACTGGTGCGCACCCTGTAAAATGGTAAGTCCTGTGATTGCTCAGCTTGCCAAAGAGTATAAGGGGCGAATGGTTACCGTTAAGATCAATACTGAAAAGAAACAGGATGTGGCCCGGCGTTATGCCATTCAGTCAATACCGACAATCATGCTTTTCCATAGAGGAAAGCAGCTTATGCGCCTGCAGGGGGCTCATCCCTATGAATCCCTGAAGTCTGAACTGGAAAGAGCTCTTCCTAACTGATTTATTTACTGTTCCAATATGGGCTCTTGAGTCTATAATAGACTTTGGAATGAATGAAAATACTATAAAACATGATGCTCCTTTATCTGTTAAGGGAACAATTCTCTTTGTTGACGATGAGCATATTAATCTTGTTGTAGGTCAAACTGTTTTAAAGCGTCTCGGTTTTGAAGCCATTACCGCATCCAATGGGATGGAGGCAATAAACCTGTATAAAGCCCGGACAGATGAAATTGATCTCATAATAATGGATATGAATATGCCTGTTCTGGATGGAGAGGAGACCATTAAAAAGATTCTTAACTTTGACGGTTCTGCCAAAGTTATAGTGACTTCCGGGCTCCTCAGTAAATCCCAGACCCGGGAAATGAATAATCTGGGTATTCGTAATTTTCTTATAAAGCCTTATCGTGCATATGCAGTTGCAGCAGTTATTGAGTCAGCTTTAGCAGAGAGTGATTGATGTACGGGAAAAGGGATTTTCTTAAACCATACAGAGGTCTGAAGCGGGACATTTATATCATTTTCATCTCTAAAACCATAAATGCCATGGGAGCAATGATCTTCCCGTTTATGACTCTTCTTCTTAGTTCAAAAATAGGATTATCAGGATCGGATACTGGTTTCTATGTGGCCATGACCGGTCTTGCCTGGGGCCCTGCCAGCCTTATCGGGGGTAAACTCTGTGATATGTACAGTCGGAAGATTGTCCTGGTTACGGCAGAGATTTTAGCCGCTGCCGCCTATTTAATCTGTTTTTTTATGACTCCCGGCATGCCCATGGTGTATATGCTTATGGCGGCTTCATTCTTCTTTGGAATGGCAGGCCCGGCTCATGATGCCCTGACCGCAGACCTGACAACAAAAGATCAGAGGCAGGGTGCCTATTCCCTTAATTACCTTGGATTTAATATGGGCTTCGCCTTTGCTCAGGTTCTGGCTGGTATGCTCTTCCATAATCACCTTGAGCTGATGTTTCTCATTGATGCTCTGACGGCTCTGGCCGGTCTGTCACTTATTGCCTTTTTTGTTCATGAACCGGGAGTTGATAGAGATTCTCAGTCCAGGATTAAGGAGAGTGGGGCGGTTCCTGAGAAATCGGTATTTGCCATACTGGCAGCAAAACCCCTTCTTCTGTTCTTCTCCCTGTCCATCTGTGCCTACAGATTTCTCTATTCACAGTGGCCTTTTATGATTCCCCTCCATCTTGAGAGCCTTTTTCCGGGTGAGGGTGCAAAAATATTCGGAATACTTGGAAGCTTCAATGCAATAATTGTTGTAGTCATGACACCCGTTCTGACCTCTTTTTTCAGCCATAGAAGCAATGTCAGAAAAGTCTTTTATGCAGGTATACTCTTTTCCCTGGGTTTCGGCCTTCTGGGATTTGTATCCTTTAAAACAGCTTTTTTTATATCTGTTTTGATCTTTACTCTAGGTGAGATTCTGGAAGCCATATCAGTAATGCCTTTTATTATGAATCATACTCCTGCCACCCATCGTGGTCGTATGAGCTCTATTCTGCCTATTATTATGGGTGCCGGATTTGCAGCAGGGCCGGTGATTATGGGTTCTGTTCTTGATTCAAGGGGATTCTCATTCAGCTGGTTCCTGGTTGCCGGGATCGGTCTTATTGCAACTCTCTGCATGCGACTCATAGATATAAGTGATGCACGGGGTGACGGGACTCAGGGAAAGTGAAGTAGCATCTGCAGTCATAACTGTTTTATGATAGGATAATTAGAATAGAAAATCCTCATTGAGGAGAGTTGTTATGGATACTCTGATTATTTACGATTCTGTTTTCGGCAATACAAAGAAAATAGCTGAAATTATGGGAGAGACCCTCAAAGAAAAAGGACAGACTTCTGTTCTTCATGTGAATGATGTCACTCCTGCAAAGCTGACTGAAGTGGATTTGATTATTATCGGTTCCCCCACAAGAGCGTTTAATCCTACCAAATCTATCAGGCAGCTGTTGAAATCTTTACCCAGAGAGGGATTGAAGGGGAAAGAGCTGGCTGTCTTTGACACAAGGATGTGTATTGAAGATTCAAACTCCAGATTTCTGGAGCTTCTTGTGCGGATTCTGGGCTATGCCGCTGAGAAAATAGAAACCTGGTCTGTAAAAAAGGGTGCCCTCCTTATCCTGAAGCATGAAGGGTTCTTTGTGCATGATACCGAGGGGCCTCTGAGAGAAGGTGAGGAAGAGAGAGCCGCCGCATGGGTCCGCCTGATTCCTGTTCATAATGAAAGAATATAAAACCCGGCTCTTTGATATAGACGGTACCTTACTGGATACCATGGGCAGCTGATTCACTGAATCTGCTGATCAGTTTTATCATGAGTGTTAGTTCAATATCAGTCTGAATCCCAGATCCACATCCGCCTGGTGTGCCGGTTTTTTGCTGGTATACATGGACTTGAAGTTTTTAGAGCGGGACAGTTTAAAGCTGCCGCCGGCAATGGATGCAATGGTTGTCCCTTCGCTGTTAACTGATTCATCCAGACACCATTCCCTCATATTTCCCGCCAGGTTTGTGATGCCGTCCAGAGTTATATCTCTCTGAAAGTCCTGAATCTGCATGGGACCCTGTGTCCCGATGATGGGGAGAATCCCCGGCTGTGTGGAATTCTTATTCTGACAGTTTTTTACATTCCAGTAATTACCCCAGGGATAGGTCGTGCTGTATTTTCCGCCGGCAGCGTACTGCCACTGCTTTAAGGTAGGCAGTGTTACGGATACCCTGTATTTCTTTGAGAACCATTTACAGAACTCCACAGCATCAATCTTACTGACATTATGGACAGGGTAGTAGTCATAATTGGGTTTGTAGTACTGGTTCCAGGCATTTACAGTCTTATATTCACTCTTCTCTATAAATTCTGCATATTGGCCCAGTGTCAGTTCTGTATCACTCATCCAGAAGCCATCCATAGAGCCGCGGCCTTTTATGTAGATGAAATTGATACCGTTGACTCTTTTTATATCCTGATCACTCAACACAATGACATTTGCCAATTCACTGGTTTCGTCTTCATTAATACCGAATTCGTTTCTGTAACGACCGTATTCGTGTTTTATTTCGACAAAATGGATACCCACATATATGTCTTCGAAAATTTTTGTTTCACCCGTATCAATCTCACCCATATCAGCACCGTCAATAAGAACAGTTCCACTGACATTTGTGAAGAGAGACAGAGAGCCGAAGGCATTTTTGTTTACTTCCTGAAACTCATCCACATTAGCCCTTGTCTGCATATCAATACTTGCAGAATAGGAGCTGATTGCTATATCTCCGGACAGTTCACCGTGGATGTCGGTGTATGGTTTCTGTTTCAGTCCGAGGGTCATGGAGTAGTTGCTGACTGCTTCTTCTACAAAGACAGAAAGCTCTCTGAAGGTGACTATGCTGTCGCTGTCACCATATTGGTAATCTGCTTTTCCTTTAAGTCCTTCAAGGAGGAAGCGGGTAAATACACCGTAGTCTGATTCCTGATCTTCAAAGCTGAGCCATCCTGTCTTGGTAGAGTAGAATATGGCTCCCAGTTTAGAGGAGGTATAGCGCTGAGAGGTCAATGTATTTTTAGAAAGGCTCCGGCTTGTATTGGTGGAGATCTGCTCCCGGCAGGCATCAATGAGAAAAAGTGATTTTTCGACTTTCAGGTCATCAACCCATTTAACCAGGTCTTTTACAGGAAAGCTTGTATTGAAGACATCATTGATATCCGTATCGGCTACAATCAGAAATCCCTCTCCCTCATCGTTGGATATCCCATGTCCGGAAAATGAGACGACCACCAGATCTTCCGGCCTGATGAAGTCTTTCAGGTAGGCTAGACGGCTTTCGATGTTTCTCAGCCGGGGGTAGTTGTTCTGTTTATCATTACGGGGGTCAATATCATCGGTCATTATAAAGACCTGATCAAACTGCCCCTCCCTTTCAAAAATCTTTCCCAATGCCAGAGCATCGTTTCTGGCATTGTTCAGATTCTGGATGATGCTATGCTCATACTGGTTGATACCGATACATATGGCATAGCGTTTTCCATTGTTTCCGGCGGTATTCTTAATCTCCGTCTGATTGATGATTCCCAGTCCTCTGGACTGATTACTCTGTCCTGCGAGAGGACTCAGAAGGACGATTAACAATAGAAACACCGGAAACTGTTTCATGGCTATTTATCTCCCTTGAAGAGGTTGCTCATGAATCCTCCAATACCACCGCCGGATTTATCAGATGAATCCGCACTCAGTTCAACAGAACCGGATGCCTTTGAAAGGTCAAGAATGATTATCTTATCATTGGACGCTTTAATCTCTTCGAAGCTGATATATCTGAAGTAGACAATCCCTTCTCTGATCATGGTTACCATAAAGGACTGTCCAGACAGGGCTTCCCATTCTTCCTCAGAATATTCATCCTCAATAATCAGTTTTTCAATATTTCTGATTGGAACATATCCTTCGACGTCTTGATTTGTTACATAGAGATGGACTGTCTTATCATCAAAAGCCTTATCAAAGAGGAAGGTCAGCCTTGTCTGCTGAAAAGCATCACCCGGGTTAAACTCTTTAATACCAAAATCTTTGATATCTATGATTACATCTTTCTCCGTATTCAAGTCGGCTAGAACTTCATCACTGGTTTCAATCTCTCTGGAAGATATATAAACGATACCCGTAACACCTTTTCTCTGTATTGATTTAGCTACAGGAGTAACAATTACATCATAAGAAGAGATATTAAGATCTCTTATCTTTATTTCATTGGTGAATGAATTATAACTGATTTTGGGTTCGTCATCGTTCTCTTTCTCTATATCCCAGCTGTCAAAATCATCGTTGTCTTCGATTTCACCATCTATGAATGTAAAATTATACTCTTTGGTAGCGTCATCATTATTCTGATTGATTTCCCAAAGATATTTTACATCTTTGACTTTTTCTTTGATGCTGAAGTTGTAACCATCTGTGGGGAAAATCCCGGTCACAGTGAGAGATCCCTTTTCCACTTCAAAATGATCTTCTGTGATCTCAACTAATTTGATTTCACGGGGATCAATAGTTACAGGTATTTCGTGAACTGTCTGATTCACTTTACTGTATACAGTGAAAACATAGTCTCCCGGCAGAATCCAGTAGTAGTAGTCAGTATATACATCTTTTTTGAAAGTATCGTTATAGGAGACCTTTTCGTTTTCATTATCATATTCCTCTCTGGACTGACAGAAATAAAAGGCCTGCTTATCTGCATCTACTCTGACATCTTTTCCGTCCTCATCTTTTTCCTGTACTTTGATGACAAACTGGGAACAGTAGTTTTTAAGAAGATCGGTGATGATGTTTCCGGCAATAGCATTACATACACTGTTAAGGTTGGACATATCACTGTTTATGGTACCGATATATGAGAAAAGCTCTTCTCCTCTTGTCGTACTGAGCACTCTGACATTAAGTATTATTTTATCAGAGGATCTGTAGACATTTCCCAGTACAACAAAGTCCAGGTCTGCATAGTCAAAGGCAGCTGCATTTCTGGAGTAAAGATCATTGACTGTATAGTTGTTATTGCCCAGTGCAGTTTCAACGTATTTTTTATCATAGATCTTCAGAAGAGTCGGGAAATACCTGGCTTCATTAAATCTCTTATCATTAGAGTGAAATCCAGCAATATTATCCTGTGCAATATATACATCGTTGGCACTGTTTTTCTGTATTAATATGGTCAGCAAGGTCTGATTGATAAGCTGTCCATAGTAATCCTGATCATATCTTACGACATCATCGTTTATAACGTATTGAGATGTCTCCATATTTACATCAAAGTCCATGATGGAAATTGATGGCGGCTCAAGATAGCTGTATTCTTTGGCGAATGTTGAAAAAATAAACGTACTTAGTAATAATGTTATCAATAATAATCGTTTCATTTTTTTCCTCCTTCCAGATCAAAGTTTCTGTTGAAGAGATAATCTCCAGTCTGAATATCAAGTATTGAAAAGAGCATCCTCTCCAGTTCATAGGAGAGAATAGGATAGTACTGTGATATTTCTCCTGAAGTTGTCGAGCTGGCCACAGTTTCAGGTGTAACAAAGTCACCGTCCCTGACTGCTTTTTCCATCGGGATGTAATAGATTATTTTGTCAATATCATAGACATCTTTGATGTTAGATCCCCAGTCTTCCAACAGAAGGGGAGATAGGAAAATATTAGTACTTGTGCTTCCGGTTTTATATTTTTCTGTAATAAGATAACGGGAATAGAAGGATTCCAGTTTATCAACTACATAATAGCCGTTGTTTACAAGAAGATCATTCAGACCTTCTTCAAACCAGCTGTTCATGATATGGGTAGCCATGATGTAGTAGATATCACCCTTGGTCTGGTTGGCTGTATCAAAATCAAGAAGTTTATACAGTTTATCATACTGTGTGAGTATTGTTGAATTGTTGGGATTCTGGAACAGATTGAACATCACTTCATACTCGCTGTAATTGTTCAGGAGATGGTGTTTGAATATCTCCATTCTTTCATTGATTACAACGGTTTTTTCAGAATCTGAAATAACACTCTGTTCATCAACGGCAGCTACAATATTTTCCAGCTGATTAACACGTGTGAAGCTCTTGTAAAGGAAGTTCGCATCAAGGTCTCCCTGAGAAGCAAAGGGTAGAAAATGGCTTAATACAATTCTACCATGATCATTCATATCGATCAGTTTAAGGTGAACACCCAGAATCTTCTTATTAAGACTGACCTTATCCATGGTAATATCTTTAATCTCACCAGTCTGTTCTGCAAAGAGTGTCTTATAAGAGAGCATGTACTGAGTATTGTAGTAACCTTCAAACTCACTGTACTCACCACCCATAAAGGGATTGATGTTGAATATGGCATTGCTCAGCTGCCAGTTTTTCTTGTACTGGCGTTTAGACAGTTTTTCAAGAATATTAATGGATTCACTTGAACCGAGTCTGTTGGTCAGGCTCTGTTCAAGGATGAAATCTTCGATGGTTACAGGATAGTTACCCAGAGTCTGGATATCGTCATTCTTCATCATGACTGCATCAAGACCACCATTGATTCCCTCATCACTGAGGACTTCAGACAGCTTTGTTTCAAATTCTGTAATTGAGTCGGTAGGAATATCCAGGAAGTAGCGGTTAAGGAGCTCCATCTTATCATCGGGAAAATCAAGGGATACTACATTTTCGATTGAATCATGCAGAATCTGTCCTTTCTCATCCACATCAAGAAGTTTCATCCCTATCTGAATACCTATGTAGTCGTTGTCTTTATCAACTACTCTGTTGATGGTATAGGTGAGAACCTTGTTTACATTAAAATCTTCTTTCAGTTCTTCCCAGGTATTGTAGTCCAGAGGGCTGGTGTTAAAAATATAATCTGTTTCGATCAGCCAATCTGAATAGCCTTTCATATAAGGCGCCAGGCTCATTCTTTCAAAACCTCTCCCCTGATTCTGAAGAACGGACTTTACAAGACCTTTTTCAAAATACTCGGTAAAGAAGGGCCGGTCATCCAGATATGTATCAAGGGAGAATGCTTCGGCTTCGCTGTTCTGTTTGAAGCTGTATCTTCCTATGGTTCCGTCAAATCCCTGTCCGGTATTTACAATCAGGACTCTGTCACCTGTTTCGATATACTGCTCTGCTATAGGATTGAATGCATCAAACCCTATATCGTATATCATTGAATAATAGCTGGAAATCTCATTCTGCTGTACGCTGGTACAGGATGTTAATAAGATCAGCACTGCAATAATGGATATTGCTAATTTTCTCATCTACTTCCCCTTGGCGGCCTCAGTAATTTTCTGAAGCCTTTTTTCATTTGCTTTCAGTAGTCTTTGGTCTACATGAGTTTATAATTATACATCAAAACACAGATAAAAAACAATTGATTACTTCTAATTGTTCATTTATGAGTCAATGGGATTGTGGGGTGGGGATGGTGATTTATGTGTTTTAATATCATATTTCAATATTCAATGAATACTGACTGTTTGTTTTTTCTCATCCGGTCTAATATGAGGTTTTTCGGAGGTCCATAATGTCATCTATCTCAGCCTGGCTTGAAGCCCATATTACTCTCCATTCTCATGATTCTCCGAAAGAGGAGCTGGCAAACAGCATTACTCACGGGTTAGGTGCAGTGCTGTCCCTTATAGGGCTGATTCTACTGTTATTGAAGTCCCGGGGAGTCTCCTCCGGAGCTGTTCTGGCCCTTACGATCTTCGGTGTTTCAATGATCCTTATGTACACATCCTCTTCAATCTATCATCTTATAAAGCCCTCCAGCTGGAAGCGTTTTCTGCGGATACTGGATCATGTAAATATCTATATTTTAATTGCCGGTACCTATACACCCTACTGTATGATTCTACCACCACAGCAGAGAAACAGGCTGCTGATTCTCGTATGGTCAGTAGTCGTCCTGGGAACAGTATTCAAATTGGTTTTCTGGGGTAAGGTGCAGGTTCTGCATACCCTTATCTATCTTGCAATGGGATGGATGATTGTATTCTTTATAAAAGACTTCAGAGTTGTTCTTCCTGTTCAGGTTGTTTTCTGGCTGTTGGGTGGCGGTCTTTCCTATTCTATCGGGACAATCTTCTATGCATCTAAAAAAATGCCCTATTATCATGCGGTATGGCATCTCTTTGTATTGGCCGGTAGTGCCTTCCTTTATGGTGGAGTCTATCTTTACGTTCTGCCAATGCTTTCCTGATCTGGAGCAGTATATTCAAGATATTCTGCTTTACAGTCATTTTGCTAAATAATATTTTTTAATTACAAATGCATGTAGAAAGACTATAATGAGGGAAGGCTTCAGAAGAGTTTAAAAGGAATACTGCCATTCGATTTGAGAGAACTCTGAAGCTGCTTTTTCAATAATCAATTTTAAATTACTGGAAGTCCATTTTGGTTATATTTTCATTGAAAAAATCTTATTTAACATGTGTTTTTCTACTCCTTCTATGTCTCAGCATCAATATCAATGTCCATGCGGACAATCTGGTACAAATCGAATCCCTTTTAGTCGGCTCTGAATATTCCTATCCTCCCTATTGCATTGTAGATTCAAAGGGCAATGCTTCGGGTTTTTCTGTAGAACTGTTGAACTCTGTTCTCAAGCTTATGAATCTGGAGCATCATTATAAAATCGCTTCCTGGGCCGAGGTCCGATCCGCCTTGGAGAATGGAGACATAGATATCCTACCCCTGGTGGGACGGACGGCCGAGCGTGAAGATCTTTATGATTTTACTTTTCCCTATCTCACCATGCATGGGACCATTGTCCTTAGAACCGGAGGTGTTACGGCTGATAGCTTTGAGGACCTGGAAAATAAAAAAGTTGCCGTGATGAGAGCTGATAATGCAGAGGAGTATGTTACTAATCAGGAAACTGAAGTGGATCTTGTTCTGACAGACACTTTTGAAGAGGCTCTTCTCCTCCTATCACGAGGTGATGTGGATGCCGTGATTTTACAAAAACTTGTGGCACATCAAATCATCAATTCACTCAATCTGGAGAATCTGCATGTAAATGAACAGATCCTGCAGGATTTTAAACAGTCATTCTGTTTTGCTGTCACCGAGGGAAACAGGGCGTTGTTGGAAAAGCTTAATGAAGGTCTTGCCATTGTAATCTCCAATGGAACATTTGATCGATTGCGTTCAGAGTGGTTCACTCCAGATGGAGCCCAGAGAAAGTCGGGGGATCTGTTGATCATCGGGGGGGATGACAATTTCCCCCCCTTTGAATATCTTGATGAAGATGGGAATCCCGCAGGTTATATTGTAGACCTGACAAGGGCCATCGCCGAATTTATGGATTTGAATATTCGTATTGAGCTGGGTCCCTGGAATGAGGCCTACGGTAAACTGATCAGTGGGGATGTCGATCTGCTGCAAGGTATTTTTTATTCTCAGGAGAGAGACAAGATATTTTCATTTTCTCAGGCACATTCTGTAGTGAGTAATGTTGTAGTCACAAGAGAGGGTTCCAAAACAATCGATTCGCTTGCCGATCTCAAGGGCCTGGATGTCTTTGTCGTTGAAAAGGATGTTACCCATAGCTACCTGATTGAAGAAAAAGTGGATGCAAACATAATTACTGAAGATAGTATTAAAACCATTGTGTTACGCTTAGCATCGGGTGAAGGGGATTGTGCTCTGTTGGCTCAGATCCCTTCTAACTACTGGATAACGAAATTTGAGCTGAATAATCTTGTCTTCGGGACACACTCTTTACTGAGCCCCGAATATAATTATGGAGTCCTGGAGCAGAATAGCAATCTATTGTTGCCATTTCAGGAAGGATTGTCAGTTCTGATGGCCAATGGACAGCAACAGGAAATCTATTCCAAGTGGCTTGGCAGGTATGAAGCTGATAACATAATGAGCATCTGGGAGATGATCCGTTTTAATTTTATTATCATAATACCATTTCTCTCCATAATCATAATTGTTTTCATCTGGTTTCTTTCCCTGCAAAAATTAGTACAATCAAGGACTAAAGAGCTGCAGCTCAGTGAGCAGAAATTAAACGGTATCATGAATAATCTCTCGTCATTTGTATATGTCCTGGACTCAACGGGAAATTTTTTATCTGTCAATGAAACCATGATTGAAAACCTGGGAGTCCAGAAAGAGGATCTTATCGGTAAACCATACAATCATCAGATTTTTCAAGACATTCTTGATCCTTCTGAGCTCGATGCCTTTTTCTCAGATTCATCTTTGAAAAATATACAATTACAGGATATTCCATATCTGGATAAGGATCATAAAGAACGGTGGCTGCACACATCTCTTGAGAGGATTGAAGATAAGATGTTTGATCAGCCTGTTATCATTGGAAACTCTACTGACATTACTGATAAAAAAAGACAGGATCAGGATCTTATCAAGTTGAACAAGGCGATTGATCAGAGTTCTGTTTCTATAGTCATCACTGACTGGGACGGCACAATTGAATATGTGAACAAGAAGGCATGTACAATGTCCGGATATTCTGAAAACGAACTGATAGGAGAGAAGACCAGTATCTTTCAAAGCAGGGAAACCGATAGTTCTGTGTATTCTGAATTATGGGCTACTATCAAGAGCGGCAATGAATGGCAAGGACGATTTTTAAACAGGAAAAAAAATGGAGAGACATACTGGGAGGATGCTCAGATCTCTCCCATTAAAGACTCAAATAATCAAATAACCAACTTCATTGCTTCGAAGCAGGATATTACGTTACTTCTTAAGAAAAATGATGAAAATAGAAAGCTTCATGAGCAGTTGTTTCATAAAAGTAAAATGGATGTGGTCGGTCAGCTTGCCGGAGGCATCGCCCATGATTTCAATAATGTTTTAAGCGGTATAGTCAGTTCTGCTCAGTTGATTAAAAGCGAACCGGAAATGCTGAATGACAAGAATCTGAAGTATTTAGATATCATTCTGCAGTCTTCCGACCGGGCTAAAGATTTAGTGTCGAGATTACTCTCCTTCAGCAGGATGAATGATCTGAAGTTAAGTCCATTGGATGCCCACATCACCATAAGGGATGTAGTTCAGATTCTTAATAAAACAATGAATAAAAATATCAATATTATAACAGAACTGAACTCTGAAGATTCAAAAATACTGGGAAATGATACAGAATTACACAATTGTCTCCTAAATCTGTGTATCAATTCATCCCAGGCGATGCCGGCAGGAGGAAATCTGCTTATTCGAACAGAAAATCGTTTTATCAACGAGGATAATTGTCAGAATCCATTATTTGAAATAACCCCCGGGGATTATATAATATTGGAAATTACGGATACAGGAATCGGTATTCCAAAGAAGAATCTGGACAAGATTTTTGAGCCTTTCTTTACTACTAAGAATAAGGACGAGGGTGCGGGCTTAGGTTTAGCTGCCGTATATGGGTCTATGGTGAACCATCATGGGATGATTGAGGTCGATAGTCTCCAGAATAAGGGGACTATATTCAGATTATTCTTCCCAATTACTCAGGAACATGAAACCCCGGTTAAAGAAATCTCAATTGAAAGCGGGAATGGTTTTATCCTTTTTGTTGATGATGAAGAGATGAATAGATTTTTGGGTCGGGATGTTCTTAAGTCTATAGGTTATGAAGTTCTTCTGGCTTCCAGCGGATCAGAAGCCATAGATCTGTACAGGGAGAATCGCCAGAAGATTGATCTTGTTTTACTCGATTTCATGATGCCCGGTATGAACGGTAAAGAAACATTTTTAAAATTGAGAGAGATAAATGCTGAATGTAAAATCATTCTGGCATCAGGTTTTTATGAAAATAAGGATATTCTGGAAATGAGAGATATGGGGCTGAATGGTGAGATCCAAAAGCCCTATACGATAGAATCACTGAGTGCATTATTGAATCGAGTTTTATAGGAAAAAATCTTGGGTAGATAAAGGGTGCTTGAGACCGAATAGACTCCCTCCGGCTGAAGACGGAGGGAGCTTTAGCTATTATTTTTCTTTAAACCTTCAGTTCCGTCGGAACCGGTGAAATTTTCTGTTCGCTGTATTTTTCAGCCTCCGTTATGATCATGGGAGATTCTTTGATCATCATTGTCAGAAAGAGTGCCACTACAGACAGGCCGATAAATATCATCATCCATAATTTCATTCCCGCCTCACTGTTCATCTGTGCAACAAAGATCAAGCCGGAGATCTGACCGGCCAGGAGAATGATTCCCTGAGAAGTGGATTCAGGGGCAGGAGTACTTATTTCGGCGGCATATTGAAAACCAAGAGGGCCCGCGCTCATTACAAAGTATCCTAGAAAAAAGGAACTGATCAGGACAGGAGTGAAAGCCGTAAATAGAGCAAGACCCGCTATGGATGGAATCATTCCCACCATGCAGATCTGTAGAAAAACCTTCCTCTTTCTCATTTTATCGGACAGAAGAGGCATGACAACTGCCCCGATGATTCCACCGAAGAGCATGATTCCTCCGGTCAATCCGCTTTGATCCATGGTCAGGCCCTTTGATGCACATATGGAATCAATGACCGTGGAGACTGCATTAAACAGCCCTAGACCGATAAAAAAGAGAAGGAGAAGTATCTGCATATCACGGAGCTTCAGAATCCTTTTCAGCCCGTCAGTAAATTTCTGACGATGCATACTTTCTGATGACGGCGCCGTCGGGGGACGTTCTTTTATCAGTAAAATAGATGCTACACCTGCAATAAATGTGAGAATACCATAGATCATCAACATGGATTTGATTCCCGTAACCGAGTTGATATTCCCTGCATTGTCAAAAGATACTGTGATAAGAAGGGGAGTCACAATCATGACGATAATGATTCCAAGATACTGAGACAGGGCAGACAGTCCCGCGGCTGTTCCCCTCTCTCTCAAAGGAAACCAGCGAACCGACAATGCCGTAACAGAGTTCAGTATAAAAGGCTGTGCTATGGCCAGACCTGCCTGGAAAATCAGGACCAGTATGAAGTTATGGGCAAAAAATCCTTTCCCCAGGGCCGAAAATGCAGCCAGAAAAGCACCGATGCTGATACCTGTTTTAATCCCGTATGTATCAATTATATAGGAGGCAGGTATGCATAATATAAGAAATACAAACATATAGATCATTGACAGGAGGTCAATGTTTAGAATAGATCCGGGAATGAGTTGAGCCCTGTAATAAAATCCTGCAGCCCTGGCAATGGGAGCAAAGGTAAGCCACTGAATCTGAATTGTGATATTGATGAGTGAATAGGCCAAAAGAACAACCCATCGATATTTATAAACCTTATTCTGTTCCATTTATTCTCCTTTTTGATTGGATTTATTCTAGTAGCCAGTTTCTGAATAAAGCAATCAAAATTAATTAAAATAGATAAAATAATCGATCATTATTCGAAAAACGTGTATAAATCTTGTTATATAAACGAATAAATCAAAAATGTATGGTTATTTTGATGAACTTCGAATTTTTGATCTAATGATTCAGATGATGTTTTGCGAGAGCCCTCAATCCTCTTATGATCAGGGAGAGAGGATAGCCGACAATCAGTATGATCCAGCCTGTATCTCTCATTTGAGTGGATCTTTAAAATTAGATTTTTATTACATTGTAAGAATCCAAATCTCCTATTACAATGAATGCGAGCGAATGCTCTCTTTTTAATGTCAGGAGAGGACCGCAGAACCTGAAGTGCAGAAATAAATATATATTTTTTGTACTTATCATTGTCAGCAGAATGCTGCTGAATTCCAGGAGGAATCATGGCTCATCAAATTGTCTCAGGCTGTATTGGATGCGGTGCCTGTAAAAGGATCTGCCCGACAAACGCCATCTCAGGCGAAATGAAAGAACTTTATATTATCAATCCAGTACTCTGTATTGACTGCGGTTCATGCGGTCGGGTCTGTCCCAAGGAAGCTGTGCGCACAGAACAGAATACTGTTGTTAGAAGACTCAAAAAAGCTGAATGGCTTAAGCCGTCAATAAATACAGAAAAATGTTATGCCTGTGAAAACTGTGTCGTAGCCTGTCCGGTGGATGCCCTTGCCATGAAGGATGAGAATCTTCCCCTGACGGAAAATTATGCCGTTCTGGCCCATCCTGAAAAATGTATTTCCTGCGGCTGGTGTTTTGATAACTGCCAATTTGATGCCATTACCATGGAGGTCCCCGGTGCAGACAATTAAAGGTACATCTAATAAATATCTGGATATAAATCTGAATGATAAAAGCTGGTCTCTCTATGAGGTCAGTAAGAAAGATCTTGGGGCCTACATCGGTGGGAAAGGTCTTGCCCTGAAAATCTATCATGATCGTTTTTCCAAAGAAGATCTTGGATCAATTGATCCTCTGGGACCTGATAATTTGCTTATCTTTTCCATGGGGGTCATGCTCACATCCGGAGCCTCCTGTACAGGACGTTTTGAGGTGCTCACTCGTTCCCCATTGACCGGCCTGATGGTGGGTTCTTCCTGTGGGGGGTATTTTGGAGAGGCCTGTAAGACTGCCGGATGGGACGGGGTTATTATTTCGGGTCAGGCGGAAGCTCCGACGATTCTCAGGATTGATAAAGACGGTGTAAGTTTTGAATCGGCCCAGGCACTCTGGGGACAGGGAACTCATGAGGTTCAGGAATCACTTAAACTGACTCCCAAGGAAGGTGCTGCGGTTATCGGCCCCGCCGGAGAAAATAAGGTCCTTTTCGCTAATATCTGCTCGGGTCACCGTTTTGCCGGAAGAGGTGGAGTCGGTGCTGTTATGGGTTCAAAGAATCTCAAAGCAATTGTGGCCAGAGGTAAAGAAATTTCTTATGAGCCCGTGAATCCTGAGCTCTTTGAAGCAACAGTCAAAAAGGCAAAAAAATATATTCTTCGAAATAAGATGACTGAAGATTACAGGCTCTACGGTACAAATATCAATGTCAAACTAGGAATGGAAAAAGGTTTTGCTCCTGTTCATAACTTCAGAGACCGGACTCATCCGGATGTTGTGAAAAATTCAGGAGAGTTGATGGCTGAGAAATACAAATCACGCCACTCAGCCTGCCGGCATTGTTCTGTTCTATGCGGCCACAAAGGACATTATCCCGACGGTAAGATGAGACAAATTCCCGAGTATGAAACAATGGGAATGTTTGGAAGTAATATCGATAATTATGATCCCGATCTGGTCGGTCAGTGGAATGAAGTGATGAATGAGCTGGGGATGGATACCATCTCCGCCGGAGGTACATTAGCCTGGGCTATGGAAGCCGGTGAAAAGGGGCTTCGGAAAACTGAATTGAAATTCGGCAGGTTCGATAATATTGAATCAGTTCTCAGAGATATTGCTGTCAAAAAGGGAGAAGGGGAGGATCTTTCTCTTGGCTCCCGTAATCTGAGCCGTAAATACGGCGGTTCCGGTTTTGCTATTCAGGTAAAAGGGATCGAAGTCGCCGCCTATGATCCCCGTTCAAGCTGGGGACATGGCTTAGGTTATGCTGTTCATAATAAGGGAGGCTGCCATCTGGGTTCCTATCTGATCGTCCTGGAGCAGCTTCTGGGATATATGCCTCCCCATGTAAGTATGGGGAAAGCATCCTGGGTTGCCTTTATGGAAGATATGTACAGCGGAGTCAACTCTCTTCAGGTCTGTCTGTTTTCTGTTATCGGAATTATGACAGAACCGGCGATCCCCAAGTATCTGCCAACCTTCCTCTTGAAAATTGCCACAATCACCATGCCCAAGGTTGCCATGGCTTTGATGGACTGGAGTATCTTAAGTAAATACTTCTGGTCTATTACTGGTATCAAGATGGGGAAATGGGGATTTATCAAGGCTGGAGAAAGAATCAACAAACTCGAACGCTGGATGAATGTGCAGATGGGACATATCGCTGCTGACGATACACTGCCTGATCGTTTTACCAAAGAAAAAGAGACCCCTTTCAAGGGTAAGAATACAGTTGTTCCTATTGATAAAATGGTGAAGCAGTATTATAAGATTCGGCGCTACGATGGCAGCGGCGGCCCTTCGGATAAGGATCTTAAGAAAATAATGAATGCCTGAGATCTGCCGGGAAAAGTTTTTTTCCCGGTGATCAGATTTTCTTTATTGAATCTCTGATAATCATTTTTGTATTCAATTCAACTGTTTTGGGGAAGTCATCCCAGTTCCCCCGGATTCTTTTCAGAAGGATTTCGGCAGCTGTCTTTCCTATTTTATCCACAGGCTGAACTACAAGGGATAATTTGGGAGAAACAGCTTCTGTTCCGGAAAACTGGTCATATCCGAAGAGAGAAAGATCTTCAGGAATGGATATCTTCTTATTCACAATGGAAAGAAGGGTCCCAATAGTCATATCATAATTGGTTGGAAATACTGCTGTTGGAGGATCGGGACTTTTCATAAGTTCATTAAACATTTTACGGGCCTTATTCATCTCAAAGTCAGCCCATCTGACCAGTGACTCATCCCATGGAATGTCATAGGCCTCAAATGCTTCCCTGCACCCTTTATATCTATTCTGAGCAACAAATGAATTTTTTCGTCCTGCCAGAAATCCAATTTTTCTATGTCCCTGTTGAATAAGATATTCAGTGGCTCTGAATGTTGAATTCCGGTTATCTACAACAACAGCATCTGTTTCCAGTCCGTGTACAAAATCATCGATCGCAACAACTGGAATTTTTGCATCTAAAAATGTCTTAATTTCATTTGCAATATCTCCCTCAAGACCGGAAGGGAAGAATATCAGTCCGTCAATTTTTCTGAACCGCAATTCTTCAAAACGTTTTTTAAGATATGCTGGATCTTCATGAAAGTTTACAAGAAGGAGGCTGAACATATGAGGACTCAATTCATTATCCAGAGCCTCAACAATCTTCATTACAAACTCGGCATTTAGAGCTGACAGCACCACAGCAATCGTCATTGAAGAGCCCGTTCTTTTGGCCTTGGTGACAATATTCTCTTTATACCCAAGCTCTTTTATTGCGGCTTCGAGCTTCTCTCGTGTTTTCTCACGAACAGTTTCACCATTTATATACCGTGAGACAGTGCCTAGAGAGACACCTGTATGTCTGGATAGATCCCTTAATGTAATACTCATATTCTCTTTTGAATTAAGTTGCTGTCAAAGGTCAGAGTTTCACCCGAAGTATAAGGTACGAGTTGCTGCTTCTCTTTATAGCATAATTCCAATGTTCCTGATTTTGATGCCTTTATCTTAACATATGTAAGTTTCCCTTGTCCCCATTCAAGACTGATATTGATTCCTGACTTGCAGTGTACATTCTTAAAGCAGCCATTTTCCCAGTCTTCAGGCAGAGATGGCAGGATCGATATAGTATCACCGGTCTGTTGTATCAGTATTTCTGAAATAGCAGCCACTATTCCGAGATTCCCATCTATCTGAAACGGAGGGTGTGCACACATCAAATTCGGATAGACTCCGCTTCCTGTAAAATATACCTCTTCGTCTCCCGGTTTAACCAGAGTGAGTAGTTTACCGAAAAGATCTCTGATTCCATCGGTTTTATTTAACCTTGCCATCAAGGCAATTTTCCAGACTGTACTCCAGCCGGTTGCATCCAGTCCGCGCATTTCAAGAGATTTGCCTGCAGCTTTCCGAAAATCTGCCATTTCGGGTTTCATAAGGATACTTCCAGGAAACAGACTGAAGAGATGTGAAACATGACGATGCACATCATCTTCTCTGTCCCAGTCTCCAGACCACTCCTGCAGTTGATGCAGTCTGCCTATATTGAAGGGTTTAATTCTGCTTTGTGCATCCTTACACCAGCTGACCAGTTTTGCATCGCATGGGCAGATCGTACTCATTTTCAAGTAAGCCGTAACGGCTTCCAGAGAGATTGATAAATCCATAGTGGAACCTTGACTCACTGCCGGATATTCTTCCTTGTAAAGAAATCTGTTTTCTGGAGATGTCGATGGATTGGTTGTCAGATTTTTACCTGCATCCTCTATAAGGAAATCTCTGAGGAACTGTATACTGCCTTCCAGTAAAGGAAGGACTTTATTATTGAGGAAATCCAAGTCATTTGTAAATTCAAATTGTTCCCATGCCATAAGAGACAACCATAAGCCGCTCATAGGCCAGAGAGAATATTGTGCACTCTCAGGACTTGTTTCTATATCAGTTTTTCCTCTTGTATTGCTTTTCGCCCAGATGTCTGACTGATGATGGGCACACCAGCCGTCACAGTGATAATTCTTCTCTGCAGTAATCCTGCCGTTCTCCATTAACCTCATCATGAAGTCATAGAGAGGAAGAGCACATTCGGAAAGTCCGGAAAGGCATGCTCCCCAATAGTTCATTTCCGTGTTGATATTCAGGGTCATATTTGACCACCAGGGTGGGTTGATATGTGGATTCCAAATTCCCTGGAGATTGGCAGGCTGGCTACCGGGTCGTGAAGATGAAATCAGCAGATATCGTCCATAATTAAATAACAGCTCAACTAAAGCCTTGTCCGGAATCCCATCCCTGGTAAGTAATCTGTCCAGAAGAACAAAGTGCTCATCATTATCTGATCCCAGTGATAATTCTACTTTTAAGTAAAGCTTATGATAGTCAGAGAGATGCTCTTCTTTTAGTTTGAGATAACCAATATTTGTAAGATCCAGGAACTTATCCATTGCCCCATTATTCTCACTGTTATTCCAATCTGTATCTGTCTGAATAAAAACTGTGAAGCTCGTGGAGTCCTGAATTTCAAAACAGTCATCCTTGAAAACACATTTTCCATCATCCATTTTTATTCTGATTCTGATAAAGCCCTTTATTCCCTTTGTATCAGAAAATTGAGGATCTGATTGACCCAGAAAACCATCATATTTATAGGGTGCTCTTATGGAATAGCTCAGCCAATCATTTTCCTGCTGAAATATGCATGTCTGTTTAAATTGTGTATAAGGGGAGTCATATTTCAGTCTTCCATCATACTTACTATTATTCTCAGATGAGAATTTCAATACAGCTATGGATGCCGGATAGCTTACAAACCCTTCAGTTTGAAAAGAACCTGAGCCACATGAAAATTCCTGTGAGTACATTGCATTATCCAGATCCAGTGATCGTCTGTATGATTCTTTTTTTACTGTTTTGTCACAAACATCATAATTAAAGCTGATCTCCCCCATGGGCTGATAGGGAGATGTAAACGGGCCTGTGATTGTATCGATGAGGATTTTTTCGGCTTCCAGAAACTGTTTGTTCTGAATCAGCTCTCTCACTGCTTTCAGAGATTCTCTGCTTAGTTCACTCTCAACGAAATCATCTGTTCCAGCCCAGAAACAATCGTGGTTCAGCTGAATCTTTTCGTGACCTAAACCACCCCAGGTTGATATCCCTATCGTTCCGTTTCCCAGGAGGATTGATTCTTCCCAATATTTTGCAGGTGCATTGAATAGCATGTTACTCATTGTTGTTATTCCTTGTTTGAAAAATCTTTATTTTCGGGGAAATCGTAACTATCCTTTCAGACCGCCTGAAGTGAGACCTCTTTTTATATATCCGCTGAAGATAATGAAAATGATAATGACCGGGATGGCTAATAAAACAATTCCTGCGTTGTAACCACCAATGTCTTTTGGGGAAATAGTCTGGGTTCTGTTAAAGCTGCTTATCATCTGGGTAGCGGTCATCAGTCTTCTTTTAGACAACATGAAAGAGGGAAGTAAAAAGTCCTGAAAGGACCATACAAATTGAAGGATAGCCAGATTAATAGCTGCCGGTGCATTTAGGGGAAGGTATATTTTCCAGAAGACCTGAAATATATTCGCACCGTCGATAGAGGCTGCTGCCATATAGTCATTATGGATTGCATCAAAGGCATTTCTCATCAAGAGAACTCCGAAGGGGAGTGTAAGAGCAACCTGGGGGAGGGCAACCGCAAAAAAAGTATTATTTAGACCGATCTTTTTCAGTGTAAAGAACAGGGGTATCAGGATTGTGACTCCTGGAATAGAGAGAAGACTCAATGTTGTAATATAAAGAACATTTCTGAAAGGGAAATCTATCTTTGAGAAACAGAATCCTGCAAGGGCGGAAACAGATGTTGTCAGAAATACTGCAATGCCTGCAATAATAAAAGAATTGAGCAGGGCCTGGATAAAGTAAATTCCATTCATCTTGCTGCTCAAAACGTAAGCATAATTTTTTAAGCCGAAAAACTTCATTGAGTTGAAGAGGGCTGAAGCCATTGGAAATATCCAGACAGCTGTAATTGTGAGAAGAAATATACTTACAAGAAGTTTTGTTATTCCTGTTACTTTTAATATTCCGTTATTTGAACTCATTCTTCAGTCCTTATGGTTTTTTCTTATTTTTATAAAGCAGGGATGTCTGTACAATAGCGATGAGAAGTGCGATGAACAGAACTACTGTTGATGCAGCACATACATAACCTATCTGAGAACCCTGTCTGGTAAACCTATATATATAGGTTCCGCTTATTTCTGTCGTGAATCCCGGCCCGCTCTGGGTAAGGAGGAAGATAACTTCAAACATTCTGAAACTTGCCAGAACTGATGAAATTATTATTGTTTTATGACTGCTTGAGACAAGTGGATAGATAATTTTGAACATTATTGTAAATAAACCGGCGCCATCAATACGGGCTGATTCCAATATACTCTGTGGAATAGAAGCAAGATCGGCATTGTAATAGAGAAGAGGGATACCTATCATATATACAAACAGGCCCATAACAGTCAGGTATGCAAGCGGGGGACTGGTGAGCCACATGAGTTTTTCGGTACTTAAACCAAGGAATGAAATGAATCCGTTTACACTTCCAGTATGGTGTTCAAACATCTGTCTGAACACAGTTGCTATAAGGGCTCTCGGTAAAATAGAGGGGATGAACACCAGGGCAAAGATTGTTTTACTGAAAGGAATATTCAATGACAATAAGACTGCCAGGAGGAATCCCAGTGTAATTCCTGAAAGAACTACGACACTGGCAAAGATTATGTTATTTAAAATACTTAAGAAAAAATGAGAGTCAGAGATTAGAATCCTATAATTTTGAAGTCCCACAAATACGGGAGATCGAAAGGATAAATCCAATTTGTAAAATCCGTTTTTCAGGATGAACAGAATACTGAATATAAGGAAAACACCCAGGATCAGCATCAGGGGTAACAGAAATAGAAATGCTGTTTTACTGCCATTCATGGATGTTTCTTTTTTTAATACTTCTTTACTTCTCACTGCAGTTATTCTCCTGATGATGGCGGATACCCTGAAAGAGTATTTCGCCATCAATAGATTCTGTTTTAATTATTCGTATTTTCCTGTGGCGAACTCTTTCTGTATCTCTTCACAGGCCCTCTGAATATCATCTCCGTAATCACCGCCGATTACTTTTTGAATATACTGGCCCAGTACAGAACTGAAGGCAGACATATTATTTCTGTGTGATGTTGATTCCGAAACCAGTTTGACTACAAGGTCCCATCCCTCTCTTCCTTCAGCAGAATTAAACAATTCAGCGGGTAGTTTTGAGTTCACTTTGTTGGGAACAAGGAAGGTATCAGTATTCATCATGTCAAAACCATCGCCACCATTCATATAAAATATAAAATTGGCAGCAGCTGATTTATGCTCACTGTACTCGGGAATTGCCATACCGCCATCGGGGAAGGCCCGGAGGGTAGCTTTACCACCTGCTCGCATTACAGGCATGGGCATGGCACCCACATTATTAAGCTCAATACCCCTGTCGTTTCTGAATTTTGAGGATAGTCTGGGAGCTTCCCATGTACCCTGATAAAAAATCGCTGCTTTACCTGTATCAAAGAGTTCGGATGCTCTGCCGTATCCGACATCATTCATATTCTGGAATACTCCGTCATCAAACATTTTTTTAAAATCTGTTAGAGCCTGTACATAGGCGGGATCATCCCATCGACCGCCTGTGGCATATCTTATGTCATTGAAAAGATCAGACTCCTGGCTGAGAATAGTCAGAACCATCTCATCAAGAAACCATGTATCTCCTGTGAAGACAACCGGCTGTATATCAGGTCTTTTTTCCTGAATTACGGCTGCTACAGCTTTCATCTCTTCATAAGTTGTTGGAACTGTCAGTCCTAATTCATTGAAAATATCAACATTGTAGAGACCTATTGCTGAACCATATCGGCCATTGGTGATAAAAAGAAGTTCATCAGATTCAGTCTGATTTTTAGATATTGCGAGATCCAGAGGATTAAATATTTTTTCCCAGTCACTTCCTGCTACGGATGCAAAATAGTCATCCAGAGGCGTCATATAACCTTTGAGCTGAGAGGGCATAAGTCCAGCCTGAATACCAATAACATCAAGATCCTCTTCAGAGGCCAGAGCTATGGGTAACTTTTCCTGAAAGACTGTGGATTCCATTACAGTCAGATTAACTGTAACACCTTCATTTTCTGCTTCAAATTGTTCAATGATTGGTTGATGAATTTCGGCTGAAGGGTGCCAGGTCCAGAAATTCAATTCAACAGGTCCTTCTTCATTCTGCCCTGATGACCAGGATAAAACAGAGGCCAGAGTCAGGCATAAAACTGATAATACAACTTTCTTCATTAATAACTCCTTAATAGAAAATGAACATGTTCAATTAAGGATGTTATTGTTGAATTAAATATCTGTCAAGAAAAAAGGTCGTAATTGTGTAAATTAAGGCATTATTGAGCTTTTGACGTCCTTTGTCTTCATTTCTTTGTGTTTAAACCCTTAAGGGATATCCTTTGTAATAGGATGATATATCGCTATTAGAAATAAAGTAATATGAACACGTTTAATTAGAAAAGTAACATATACCCTTCTATATTGCGGTTACTTCATCGCCCACACGGATAATTCCAGATTCCAGAACTCCCATAAAACGGGCGGCCTTAGGGAGAGCACATGTCGACTTGCTATGAATAATCTCACAGTCAGGCCAGCATTTTTTACCTATGACTGTCACCTTGAGGATCGCATCTCCGATGCGGAACCAGCTGTCTTTAGTAAGAGTCTCCAGTGGAATCCCTTCTATCTGAACAGTCTCTAGGAATCGCCCGAAACAAAGGCCGTTGCGGCTGTCTAAGGTGACCAGGTCTCTGTCTTCTTTGCGGAGGAGACAGACCTGTCTGGGACCTTCGGCAGAGTTTACATCTCCCACAAGACCATAGTTCTCTTTAAACTCTCCCTCAGTTATTTCCTGGCGGGGCGATTCCCTGTCTTTTTTGATGAAAATTGCACTCACATGTCCCATGAATATACTCCTTTTTATAGGGGGGCTAGTGGCCCTCACTTCGAAACATCTTTCCGCTATGATCCATAACGGGCAGCAGCACTTTGGTGCAGAGTCTGACAGCCTTTACGGAACCGGGGAAATTGACCACGATGGTCTGATTTATGAATCCTGCATATCCACGGCTCAACATGGCCATGGGGGTCTCTTTATAAGATTCACTTCTTAATATTTCGGCAATGCCCGGAAGATCCTTTCTGCAGAAATCTTTAGAGACTTCAGGGGTGATGTCTCTTGGAGAAATTCCGGTGCCTCCGGTCGTTATAATGTAATCGTCCCCCAGGAAATCTTCCAGAGCTTTTTTTATAGGCTCTTTATCATCTGGGACTATGCGGCGGCGGACTCTGCAGTCCGGATATCTCTCTTTGATAATAGATTCTATTTCAGGCCCGGAAAGATCTTCATATTCTCCCCGACTTGCCCGGTCACTTACGGTAAGTACAGTTACTGTCACAGCTGATGTTTCCTCCGCTTATTACTTTAACAAAGATACCCTTCCGGGGCATGACACAGTCTCCAACCGCCTGAAAAACGGCGCAGCCATGGTGACACTCTTTTCCAATCTGTGTGACTTCCACTTCACAGTCTCCCAGCATGATTCTTGTTCCAACGGGTAGAACCGCAAGATCAATTCCCACAGTGGTGATATTTTCTGCAAAGTCGCCGAAGTTCAGCTCCACACCCTTGCCGCGCATGGTTTCAACATCTTCGTCTGCAAGCATGGAGATCTGACGGTGCCAGTTTCCTGCATGGGCATCACCCACAATGCCGTGATCCACCTTAAGTTCGGCACTGTCCACGGGAACTTTCTGTTCCCCTTTTTTTGTTGATATATTTATTGATACTATTTTGAATGATGTCATGTCGCTCATTTGTATTCCTCTAATTGGTGATTATTGATTAGGCAGCTCGGTTTTAGTCTTTTCCAACAAATGAATATCGCCTATTCTCATTTTTTTGTCGGCGGCCTTGCACATATCATATATTGTTAAAGCCGCAACAGAGACCGCTGTCAAAGCTTCCATCTCGATCCCGGTTTTATCTGAACAGACAGTTCTAGCTGTAATCCTGACACCATCCTCTTCCACTTCAAGATTCAGGACTACCTGATCCATCCCAATATTGTGACAGAGGGGAATCAGACTCGAGGTCTGCTTGGCTCCCATGACTCCTGCAATATTCGCGGTGGTGAGAACATCTCCCTTTTTTATCTGATTGTCTTTGATCAGTGTCATAGTTTCGGGAGCACAGAATATTTTTCCAGTGGCGGTGGCTGTTCTGTGGATAATCGGCTTGGCCGAGACATCCACCATGCGAGCCTGACCGGCATCATCTATATGACTGAGTTTCATTTTATTATCCTCCGATTTCCACCATATTTCTGGTGGAGCAGCTGCTGCCGCAGCGGGGTTTTTCTGTAATAGCCTTTTTGAGGCCCTCTTTTATATTGTTCATATCAATTGTAATTTCATTATCTGAATGAAGGCATGGCTTCAGCTTGCCGTTGGAGAGGAGGCGGATACGATTGCAGGCCGCACAGGGGGGAGGGCGGTGGTAGATGATCTCCTCATCTTTGAACTTGTTGTCTTTCAGGTCATATTCTCTGATTCTCTGGAGAGTGATCCCCTTGTCCTGACAGAACTGCTTCATGCTCTCCATCTCTTCCCGGCCGGTATCATCGGAGACAACCATATTGAGTTTGACGGGAAATCCCTGAGCCAGTGCCGCATCGATTCCTTTCAATACTTCTTCAATGTTCCCACCCCTGGTCAGATAGGAGTAGCGTTCGGGGTCCAGGGTATCCAGAGATATATTCAGACTGTCCAGTCCGGATTCTTTCAGCCCCTTGGCATACTGTTCCAGATAGTGACCGTTTGTGGTCATACCGAGAGTCTTCAGTCCTTCAATCCCCTTAAGTTGTGCTACCAGAGCGCAGATACCTTTCCGGACAAGAGGTTCCCCTCCAGTGAGACGGATTTTACTGATTCCCAGAGCAACTGCCTCTTTAGCAATTTCTGTTATCTGTTCAAAGCTGAGGCAGTCTTCGTGTCTTTTCTTTTCCACACCTTCTTCGGGCATGCAGTAGATACATCGCAGATTGCAGCGGTCTGTAACTGATATTCTTAAGTAAGATATTTCACGTTCAAAGGAGTCTAACATTGACCACCGCTCCTTCGTCCACTATTTCGATCCCCTGATCCACTATTATCAGGCCATCTGCCTCTCCCATGGCATTCAAGTGAGAGGAGCCGTGATAGGAGACAGGATAGACCTTTTCATCTTTGAAACAGACAGGTAGAAATTCTGTTCTTTCGAATGTCCGTCGTCTTATCCCTTTACCAAGTACTCCTCTTAATACATCGGGTTTGTAATCGAGGCCGCAATATCTGTAGATCAGATGTTTTACAAATACTTCAAAAAGGACATATGTGGAGACGGGATTTCCAGGCAGACCGAAGACAAAACAGCTGTCATTGCGGCCGAACCATATGGGACGTCCCGGTTTTATTGCTGCTTTGTGGAAGAATTTTCTTACTCCCAGCTTCTCAAGGGTTTCGGGGATAAAGTCGAATTCACCCATGGAGACTCCCCCTGAGAGAAGAAGAATATCATTTTCTTCAACTCCCTTTCTGATTATTTCATAGAGTGATTTCCGGTCATCCACTGTAATTCCGTAATAGTGGACGGGGCAGTTTACTGAAGCCGTCTGGGCCATAAGCTGAGGGCCGTTACTGTTGTAGATCTCTCCATCTCCCAGAGGCTCTCCGGGTTCTTTTATCTCAGAGCCAGTTGTAATGATTCCAATCCGGGGAGGAAGGGCTACTTCTACTTCTGCCATCCCCAGGGATGCGAGAATACCGATATCTCCGGGAGAGAGTCTGCGGGGGCTCAGTACGGCATCTCCGTTTTTGAGATTCTCACCTTGTAATATGATGTTTTCCAGAGGCTCATCAGTTTCAAGGTAAACAGTGTCGTCTTCCCTGCGGGTATATTCTATTCTGATAACCTTGCCGCAGCCTTCAGGAATTTTTGCCCCTGTCATGATAGCGGCACATTCTCCGACTTTGAGGGCAGGTCTGTTAGAAACGTCTCCGGCGGCGACAGTCTCCATTACCTTCCAGGGACCTTTCTCATCACCCGTAGGGACAGCCCAGCCGTCCATGGCAGACTTATCAAAGGGGGGAGAGTCCAGAGTTGAGTAGACAGTTTTATTAATTAAACGGCCGGCAGCCTTATGAAGGGGTACTTTTTCACATTTTACCTTCATTTCCTGCTCGTCCAGAATTTTGTAGATATCATGCAGTCCGATCATTCTTTCAGTCCTTTTTTGCATTATTACTTTAAGTATGAGTCCGAAATCTATGTTAAGGGTAAAACGGCCTTCTTAAAAGACTTTGGATAATAAAAATTTAACCTTTCAGCAGAATTTCATTTTCAGCAATTATACCATTCCTTGAGCTTACCCGGGAGAGATTAATTGGATGTCTTCAGGGTAGTAATTAAATTCGATCAATAATAATTGTTTCACTGTGAAAATAGTATTATCTTATATAATATTAAAATACTAATATATGTGCTATAAGATCCTCGCAGATTGTCAGAATAATTAAACTGATGACTTCTGTGAAAAAATCAGAGTTATGTTGCCTTGGGGCAGCGGGAGGCTTATTTTCTAACTATGAATACAATAATGCATATTGATAATCTGAAGAAAAACTACGGCACAGTCCAGGCTGTCGACGGTATCAGTTTTGACATAGAAGAAGGAATCTGCTTCGGGCTTCTCGGTCCCAACGGTGCAGGAAAAACTACGACTATTGAGATGATGGAGGGAATTTTATCTCCCAGTAGCGGGACAGTTTATTTCAGAGATAAAATTATCGATCAGAATTTTAAGAAAAAAGTTGGAATACAGTTTCAGAACACAGCTTTACCTGAATTTATCACTGTTAAAGAGACTCTTGAACTGTTCAGATCTCTATATCCTGATCCCAGAACAATGGACGAAGTTATAGAGATCTGCTCTCTGTCGGATATCATTGACAGGGATAACAGAAAACTCTCGGGGGGGCAGCGTCAGAGAATGCTCCTTGGGCTGGCGATTATTCCCAGACCTGAGATGGTTTTTCTTGATGAACCCACAACGGGTCTCGATCCTCAGGCAAGACGAAATTTCTGGGATCTTATTAAGAGGATCAAGGCGGAGAAAACGACGGTCCTCCTCACGACTCATTATATGGAAGAAGCAGAAATACTCTGTGATAAGATTGCTATTATGGATCATGGGAAACTGATGGAGATCGACACTCCCGAGCAGCTGCTTCTTAATCATTTTGATGGAGCCCTGGTCTCTGTTCCTCATTCAGGACGCACAGATCTGGATCTTGAGGGGGGACTCCTGAAGGGAGATCTTCTTGAGATCACTACACAAAATCTGGATAAAACAATGAGAGAACTACTCGCCTCTCAGTTAAATCTGGAGGGGCTCAGTATAAAAAAACCAAATCTTGAAGATCTCTTTCTTAAGTTAACTGGAACTTTGTTACGCTCATAAATCAAGAACAGGCTCATACAGCAAGGAATATTTAATGAATCAATTTACAGCAATTGTATATGCAAGAACTATGGAATTTATAAGGGACAGGGGAACCTTTTTCTGGAATCTTCTCTTTCCAATTGTGTTGGTTGTTGGATTCTCTGTCGCTTTCAGCGGTGGAGATGACTCCATGTTCAAAGTAGGTATTATGGGTGATGACTCATCACTCAATGGAACATTTCTGGAGATGAATGTAATCGAAACCATCCCCTATGATATTGAAATTGAAGAGAGTCTTGAAAAACTCAGGCGGCATCAGATCGATATGATTGTCGATTTTGATTCCAAGTCCTATTACCTTAATAAGGAATCCGCCTCTTCAGAGCTCTTAAGAACTTTAAGTGTATCTGATTTTTCCGGATATACTGAAAACGAGATCAGCGGTAAAGCAATCCGTTATGTTGACTGGCTTGTTCCTGGAGTGATCGGGATGAATATGCTTTTCAGCTGCATGTTCGGAGTCGGCTTTGTTATTGTCCGTTACAGAAAAAATGGTGTGTTGAAACGTATGAAGGCCACTCCTGTGAGTCCCTTCACTTTCATTACAGCTCAGATGGCCAGCCGTTTTATTATTGTACTGCTAACTTCCATTGCAGTATTCGGCGGGACTAATATATTTCTCCATTTTGTGGTGAACGGATCATATCTACTTCTGATTCTGATCACCGCTCTTGCGATACTGTGTATGATATCTTTCGGTCTTATCTTTGCTTCCCGACTGAAAAGTGAAGAACTTGCAAGTGGACTGATGAACCTGCTCACCTTTCCTATGATCATTTTTTCCGGAGTTTTCTTTTCTCTGGAAGGGACTCCTCAATTTATGCAGACAGCCTCCAGGGTATTTCCATTAACCCATTTTATAGAAGCATCCAGAGCTGTTATGATAGATGGAGCCGGATTTATGCAGATCCTGCCGAATCTTATAGTATTAGCTGGAATGACACTCTTATTTCTTGCGGTCTCTTCAGTCCTTTTTAAATGGGAATAGAATTGTCTGGTGTATAACTCAGCATAGAAAGATAGGGTTCGAGCAAAAGCAGTCGGAGAGGATAACTTGGGAAAAAATATCTATTTCATTGGTTCTTATACAGAAGTTCAGGGTCATGCTCCACATGCCTGCGGAGAAGGGATATATATAATTAGCCAGGATAGAGAAACAGGACTCTTATCCATTGAATCCAGAATGACAGACATTGAAAATCCAAGCTGGGTACATTGGGATTCCGGAAGAAAGAAACTCTATGCCGCTACCGAGAATTCCGGTGATGACGGAGAGCTTGTCAGCTATAATTACAATTCAGAAAAACAATTGACAGAGCTGAGTCGTCAGAGAGGACCAGGCAATGCAGTCTGTCATCTTTTAACCCTTTCAAAGCAGAATCTACTTCTTACTGTTTCCTATATCAGTGGTACTCTGGAGGGCTTTGAATTAAAGAACAGTCTCCCCGAAAGACGGCAGCATATCTTTCAATACAAAGGAAATGGTCCGAACCTTGAAAGACAGGAAGGACCCCATGCCCATCAGCTGTGTCCTGATAATTATGAGAATAAACTCTATGTCTGCGATCTTGGCAGTGACAGAATCTGGATGCATGATCTTAAGTCTCCTGATTTGAAGCAGGAGACTGCACTGGAAGTTCCGAAGGGTTATGGTCCCCGTCATATGGTGATGGATGGACAGTCTTCTCTGGCTTACATTCTCTGTGAATTACAGCCTAAGCTCCTTGTCGCCCACATATTTGAAGATGGAGAAGAGAAGGGGAGGATGGAAATCCTTGAAGAGCATCATACTGCCGCAGTGGATGACAGGGCAAAAGCGGCTCCTGCCGCCATTAAGATTCACCCCTCTGGAAATACTCTTTATGTCTCCAACCGCTTTGTAGATTCCATTACTGTATTCAGCCTGGATCGGTCTGATAATTCAGCTTCGGTTCATAAAGTGGATGAGTTCAGCAGCCGCGGGAAGACACCCAGGGATTTTACATTCAGTCCCGACGGGAAATGGCTTCTCATTGGCAATCAGGATTCAAGTGATATCCAATGTTGCCGGATCGATCCTGAGACAGGTCTGTCCCTGAATGAGTGGACCCCTGCTTTAAAGATAGGGACTCCGGTTTGTCTCGTTCCTCTATGATGTCACAAATATTATAATACAATCCTCAGCCGGGGAAATAAGGAGATTCTGTTGTTTCAACCAAATACCTATGCTCTAAGAAGAGAAACCCTGAAAAAGAAGGTCAGATCCGGACTCATTTTACTACTAGGAAATGAAGAGAGTTCCATGAATTTCGGGGATAATACTTATCCATTCCGCCAGGACAGTTCCTTTCTCTATTTTTTCGGCCTCAATCAGGCCGGTTTAACCGGGATCATCGATGTGGATGAAGACAGAGAGTTTCTCTTCGGAGATGATCTGACAATTGATCACATTGTCTGGATGGGCATACAGCCCACTGTGAAGGAGAGGGCCCAGCGGGCCGGGGTGACAAATACAGGCAATAATCAGGCTCTCCATGATTTACTAAAGAAAGCCCGGTCTCAGAATCGTCAGATTCATTTCCTTCCCCCCTACAGGCCTGAAAACAGTCTAAAACTGTGGCGTTGGCTGGGAATTGATCCTGATAATATTAAGGATTCTGCTTCTCTGGAGTTGATAAAAGCGGTGATCCTCCAGAGGGAAGTGAAAACAGAGGAAGAACTGGCAGAAATTGAAACAGCGGTCAATACCAGTGTGGATATGCATGTGGCGGCCATGAATATGGTCAGTCCGGGAATCTCAGAGGCCCTGGTGGCGGCCCGGGTTCAGGAAATCGCCGTTGCTGCAGGTGGGCGCCTCTCTTTTCCGGCAATCGCTACGGTTCATGGAGAGACTCTTCATAACCATTATCATGGCAACGAACTTAAGGAGGGGCAGTTATTTCTCCTGGACAGCGGCGCCGAATCAGCCATGGGATACGCCGGTGATCTTTCCAGTACCATTCCTGTAGGCAGCACTTTTTCCCAGCGCCAGAGTGAAATCTATGATATCAGTCTGGCATCTCATGAAGCGGCAATTTCTGCCTTAAAACCCGGTATTCCCTTTAAAGATATCTATTATGAGTCAGCCCGGACGATTGTGAACGGCTTGAAAGACCTTGGTCTGATGAAAGGAGATACAGAAGAGGCTCTGATACAGGGGGCGCATGCCCTGTTTTTTCCCTGTGGACTGGGCCACCAGATGGGCCTGGATGTTCATGATATGGAAGACCTGGGGGAGGAGTATGTCGGGTATGACGGGCAGCCGAAAAGCAGGCAGTTCGGCCTGAAATCACTCAGGCTGGCCAAGGAGCTGAAACCCGGTTTTGTATTAACTATTGAGCCGGGAATCTATTTTATTCCGACCCTGATTGATCTGTGGAAAACAGAAAATAAGTTCAGTGATTATATCAACTATGATAGAGTGGAAACATACAAAGAATTCGGTGGAATCCGTAATGAAGAGAATTTTGTAATAACGGATAATGGAGCCAGACTGCTGGGAAAACAGAAGCCTAAAACCAGAGAAGATGTGGAGGCAGAGAAAGGCTTGTGAATATACTATAGAACAATATTGAAGTTTGTATTCAATATTGTTCTATAGTATAATGAATTCATGATTAGTAGGAATGCAGAACATTATATAGCTGAACTGGCAAAGTACTTTCCAGTCATTACGATAACAGGACCTCGTCAATCAGGAAAAACAACCCTTACTAAATTGTGCTTTCCAGAGTATGAATACTGCTCGCTTGAAGATCCAGATACCAGACGCTTTGCCGAGTTTGATCCCAGGGATTTTCTGAATAAATACAGTAGTTCGGTAGTCATTGATGAAATTCAGAGAGTCCCTTCATTGCTGTCATATATTCAGACTATTGTAGATCAGAGAAAGAAAAAAGCAGACTTTATACTGACCGGCAGTCATCAACCTCTATTGGTGCAGGCAATTTCTCAATCATTAAGCGGCCGATCGGGAAATTTAAGATTATACCCTTTTACACAATCAGAAATATCCGGGCTCCTGAATAAGGATCCCTTTGTGAGCTGCTTCAATGGTTTTTATCCGGTGATCTATTCTGAGAATATCCCTCCATCATTATTTTATCCCAACTATTATCAAACATATCTGGAAAGAGATGTTCGCCAACTTATAAATTTAAAGAATTCAAAGCAATTCCAGATTTTTATTGGGCTTCTATCTGGAAGAATCGGGCAATTGATTAATTTAAATTCCATTGCAGCAGATACGGGTGTATCAAATAACACAATAAAGGAATGGTTATCCATCCTTGAGGCTTCCTATATTATCTACACTCTACCTCCTTATTTTAAAAACATACGGAAACGGCTTGTTAAGTCACCAAAGTTATATATTTCAGATACAGGGTTACTCTGCAGCCTGCTGGGAATAGAGAATCCGGAACAACTGAAGAGAGATCCATTACGAGGTAACATATTCGAAAATTATGTAATAATGGATTTGCTAAAAGAATTATATCACAAGGGCATAACCCCACGAGTATACTTTCTACGGGATTCAAAAGGATTTGAAATTGATTTTCTCATAGAACAACAGGGGAAAATTAAGCTCGTAGAGATAAAATCTTCAGCAACATGGAATAAGGAATTTCATAAAAATCTACATACAGCCGCAAAACTATTTTCCACTCCTGTAGAACTGTTTCTTGTGTACTCGGGGAATGAAGTAATGTCTGTTGATGGTGTTAAGGTTTTACCTGCTGCTAATATCAAGGAGATCATTGAATCATAGAGTCCTGAAGTGTCATTCATTACTTATTATCCTGCTTCCAGTCTCTTGGGTTGAAACTCTGTTTGATGGGGAATATGACTTTAGCTATAATGAAAGATGAGACAGTAGCTGAAGTAGTGGAGATCTTATGAAAAAGAATCATATTTTAAACATCATTATTGTTTCCTTCTTATTTATAGGCTGTTCACCCGCCGAGAAAATCACATCTCCCTTTACTGTTCCCGAAGGAAATATCCTTACATCATTTTCTGTTACAGCAGACATGAGAGAATATACCTCTAACGATATCAATTATTTCAGGGGAGTCTGTGAGCGGCTTTCATTCGGAGGTGCCGGGGATTTTATGATTTCCCCTGGAGATATTGATCCTCCCGACCAGGCCTATTCAGCATTGCAAGATTATTTGGGAGAAAATTATATATGGTATCCCGTTGTGGGCAACCATGAAGCCGAAACTGTATCGGATATGAACTGGTTGAGAGAACACAATCCTAATGGAGACAGTCTGCCCGGTATCGTACACCTGGGGCCAGACAATGGTGTGGAGACAACATACAGTTTTGATTATGGTAATCTGCACATTATTGTTCTGAATGAATACTATGATGGTACATCGGATATTGCTACTGATGGTGATATTACCGATCCCCTGTATGATTGGCTCGTTAATGATCTGACGACTTATAGTAAATCTGTGACCCTGGTTATCGGTCATGAACCGGCTTTCCCCCTGGCTGATGAAGAGAGCGGAAGGATAAGACATGTTGGAGATTCTTTAGATAAATATCCTGTGAACAGGGATCGGTTCTGGACACTGTTAAGAGACAATGATGTAATGGCTTATATCTGCGGACACACTCACAATTACAGTAAAACCAAAGTGGATTCTGTTTGGCAGATTGATGCAGGACATGCCAGAGGGATAGCTGATACAGGTTCCAGAAGTACTTTTTTAATGTTCTATCTTATGGATGACACCAGTCTCTGGTGCTATACCTATCGCCTGAATTATTCTTCATCCCAATATGAACTTACGGATTTTGAACAGTTGTAATCAGCCTGATTTTAGCTCATATAGTGTTTTATTCACTCTTTTGGGTTTTTAATCTATTTCGAAGAATCTCCTGATTTAGCAACTTTTTTTGATGGGAGTCTGAATCCCGATGATATTATTCCAATGTTGCAGAACTATTTGAATGTAACAATTGAAAATGGTAAGACTCTTTTGTTTTTCGATGAGATTCAAGCCTGTCCGAGAGCTTTACTATCTCTCAGATATTTCTTTGAAAAACGTCCGGAATTACATCTTCTTGCTGCCGGTTCCCTCATTGATTTTGAACTTGAATCTATCTCTTTTCCTGTCGGCCGCATTGATTTCTATTATCTATACCCTCTCAATTTTATAGAATTCATAATAAAACATATCCACAGGCTATTCATAAACAGTTATTATCCCTGCTCAGAGATTATACTATTCTCGGAGGTATGCCTCAGGTTGTTAAAGAATATGTTGAAACAGGAGACATTGCTGAATGTCAAATTATTCAATCTTCCATAATCGAGACCTTTCAGGCTGACTTTCCCAAATATGCAAAAAAAATCAGATAAAGTATCTGTCTACTGTTTTTAATGCAATACCGTTTCAGCTCGGTCGGAAATTTAAATACACTAATATCTCAAATCTTTACAAAGCCAGAGAATTGGGAACAGCTTTTGAACTTCTGGAAAAAGCCGGACTTGTAATTCCGGTATATCATACCAGTGCAAACGGTATTCCACTAGAACATGAAAAGAATTTTAAAAAGTTCAAAGTTATCTTTTTCGATATAGGTCTTGCTCTTCGGATTCTCCGAATCCCAATTAAAGAACTGCTGCTTAACGATGATATAACCCAGGTAAATGAAGGTGCTCTGGCAGAACAATTTATGGGGCAGGAACTTCTGGCTTATTCCTCTTGTCGGGAAAAAGGATTTTTGTTCTACTGGCATAGAGAAGCCAAATCAAGTAATGCAGAGGTCGATTATATAATCGAATCAGATGGCAGAATCCTCCCAATAGAAGTCAAATCGGGCTTAAAAGGGAAAATGAAAAGTCTGCAGATATTCATTAACGAAAAAGCCCCTGAACTTAGTTATTGTTTTAACAGAGAACAACTCAGGGAAACAGATGGAATACGCTTTGTTCCTTTATACAGTATAAATGAATTATTCAGATGAACTTCTGAAGCACAGGGATTACATCCACACACCGTCGACATATAGAATCTGGCCGGAGTTTTGCTTTTTATTTGTCAGCCCCCTGAGATCTCAGAGTCCTCGTCTTATCGATGAGTAGAAACAAAGCGTTAAAATGCGCTTTATTTAGCGATGACCAGATTGAAGTTGTCAGTGAAGAAGGTTTCAGTGAAGAAGGTGTAAGGATTACAATATCTGTAGATTGAACATTTCTGTTTGCAGATCAATTGTCAATAAAAAAATCCACCAGTTTACAAACTGATGGATTTCTATTCACAACTCTAGATTACTAAAACTCTGTTTTAAACAACTTACTGATAATGAGACCAGCACCCGTTGCTGTCACAGCCATCAGAACCAGAATATTAACAAAGGGTATAAGAACCAGAAGGACAAAGAAGACAAAGGCCATTAGAAACTGAAGGTAGATGCTGTTGTTTGTCCATTTAAACAATTTGAACAGTAGCTGACCTGCCAGAGCCAATCCCAACAGTACTGTCAGTCCCATCAGAGGAAATACCGAAAGTCCCAGGGCAATTGATAAGGGAAGCAGGGGAATGGTGAACATTATGACTACGGGGAAGATAAACACAGGAATCAGTCCCCACAGCAGGGTTTTTCCATAACTTCCGGGATCTCTTTCCTGTGTGAATAAAGATTTCACACCGGGGAACAGAAGGAGCAGCAGACCGCTCACAGCAATGGCCAGAAAGAAAATTATCGATGCAACAATACGGAAAGTTCTGAAGCCCGTATTCTTAAATTTTTCCTTAATCTCATATTTTACAGAGCCAGTCACCCGGGCACTCTCTTTTTCAGATATTTTTTTCCCACTGCCGTAGATCAGGTTCCCGTCGATGGAGCCCCTTTCAGTAATGATCAGCTTTCCGGTTCTGACATTGACATCTCCCTTAACAGGACCGTCAATGATAATTTCACCGGCTCCTGCTAACAGGCCATTGTTTAACTGCCCCATAATATGGAGATTACTGGCACCAGTCAGGAGGGTCCCGTCCATTACGGCATTTTCGGCGATGATGATCGTCTCAGCTCCTATAAAAGCAGTCTCCAGAACATGGCCTGTAATTCTGACCGAGTTACCGATACTATGGAAATTCTTGGCAATGATGCCGTTAAGCTCCACGGTTTCCCCGAACGCCAGCAATCCCCCGGAGGACTCTCCATCAAAATTAATACTTTTTCCCATCAGATAGAGATCATCTGCAATTCCGGAAAAACTGATATTTTTTCCACCTGCAAAATAGTCTCCATCGAAGTTTCTGGATTCAAAAACCGATTTTTCTTCTTCATTGGCAGAGATGTATATGCTTCCGGCATCAAAATTAAGATCCTCTGCCGCTGCTATTGATGCTGAACCGATAAATAAAGCCATTAAAAGGCATTTGGTAATTAATGTTTTTCTCATCATATTACTCCTTGATTTGTTTCTGCCTAAAATATAAACCCAAAATGAACCCAGTCAAAAGGGATTAGACTGAGTGGACGATTTATCCCCTTGAGCGGTTCTTCAGGACCTTTCAGTGGTATTTTTTCGTTGTCTCCTTTCTGGGGATAGAGTACTCTTTATTTGTATGAAACTGAAAACCAGTTCACAATTATGGAGATCTCTATTCATTCCGGTTTTTTTGATGACCCTGTTTCTCCTCCCTCTTCTGTTCATACTGGTGAAGCGCGATTTCTCATCGGATCTGATCCCTTTGAGTCTGGTCAACAGTTTCATCATGACCGGAGGCATGCTGCTTAACATTTTCGTATTCAGACAATTGTCAGGAAAGGTTAGAAATTCTGTCATAATCCTTCTTATTGTTCTCACTTCCGCAGGGTTTTCCATCAGTGGATTTATCTACATTACCCTCAATTATCCCCTGTTTTTTCTTTATGGCATCGAGGTGCTGATCTCCTATATCCTGATAATTTTTATCATCATCACTTCTCTCAGTCTATTCAGCAGCGGGTTCTTCAATTATCAAACAATAGTTGATAGGGAAAGAAAAGATAAAGAAACAGAAAAGAAGATGAGAGAGGAGATGGAGCGGCAGATGTTTTCATCGAAAATCAATCCCCATTTTCTGTTCAACTCTCTGAACCTTATGATCTCGCTATTAGATGATAAGGAGAAAGCCGAGGATGTACTGATTCGGCTGTCCGAACTGCTGCGCTATAATCTGGATGCTTCAAAGAAAGTCAGTATCCCTCTGACTCAGGAGATCGACAGTGTGGAAAAATATCTCTTTATTCAGAAAGAGCGCTTTGGAAAACGTCTTGAATATAAAATTACGGGTCAATCTCATTGTGAGGTTCCCCCTCTACTGCTCCAACCCCTTGTTGAGAATTCGATAAAACATAATCTCGATCATGGTGAATCCATTGAGATCACTATTTCTATCATGGAAGATAACAAGCTGCTGTATATCACAGTTCTAGACTCAATAGGGGGGCTTAAAAGTGAGATGATAGGTGTCGGCACCGGACTGGAACTGACAAGAAGAAGAGTGGAACTCTTTGGTGGTGACTTCAGGATAGAGAAGGGGGGAATCCAAATATGTCTACCCATGAGATAACTGTACTCATCGCCGATGATGAAGCTCATGCCAGAAAAAGATTGAAGTCTCTCTTGTCAGAATATCCAGGTTTCAAAATTATTTCGGAAGCGGTTAACGGGGATCAGGTTCTCACAGAGATTATCGGGAAATCTCCGGATGTAGTCTTTCTGGATATTAATATGCCCGGAGCGTCTGTTTTTACTACTATTCCCTCCCTGAAAAATCCTCCCCTCATTGTCTTTCAGACGGCATACTCCGAGTATGGGGTCAAAGCCTTTGATATCAATGCCATTGATTATCTGATGAAGCCGGTGAGTCAGGAACGATTCAATCAGGCACTTGATAAACTTCTTATTATTCTGAACCGGGAACCCTCAGTTCAACTCGAACCCCAAAAACACACATCCAGGGATGTTCTGTCTGTTAAATCAGGAGAATCCATCAGGATCATTAAAATTCAGACAATTTCCCGGATCAGTTTTGAAGAAGGATTCAGTTTTATCCACACGGGAGGGGAGACTCTGTATTCCGATAAATCCCTTAATGCCTATGAGGAATTGCTGGAAGAGAAGGGTTTTTACCGCATAAGCCGTACAGACTTAATCAATCTGACATACATCAATAAACTGCATCCCATGTTTAAGGGGCAGTATATTGTAGAGATGCAGGGTGGTGACAAAATAAGCATTTCAAGGAGACGAATCCAGGGGCTGAAAGAGCTGATCAGTTAAAACCTATTTACATAATAAATGATAAAGTGTTTCAAATCTCCAAAGTGGTGTAGCTTTGATTCAAGAGGTCGATGTATAGAAGCTTGCGTCTTAGATTCCCTTCATTCAAAGAGGACTGAATAAACTATATCATGGGAAGTTACTTGCTTTTTCTTTATTGAATTCATAAATCTATAATATGTATACAAACTTCTGGAATATGCTTATTTAATATAGTCTTCAATTTTGATGAAATTTATATAACGGAGAGAAAGTGAGAACTATTCAATTTTGTTTTTAATAAAAGGATTCCCGTGTTTTTTATATCTATTGTTAGCAATAAAATCAGAGTGGAGCTAAAATTGATGAATTTTTGAATTAATAGATTTAAATAGATCAATGATTTCATCCAAATTTATATTGTGGTGAGTGTGAGTTATTTTTTTACATCCGCGAACATAATATAGCTGCAATATGGTAAATTTGCCTCATTCCAAGTACATACTATGATAGTATCATGTTCAATTTCCTCTGCTCTCTACTCAATTCGATATTCAGTACTTTGTTTCGAAAACGGAGAAATATCATCTTCACAATACTGTGCCTTAAGAAAGAAAACGAGATTTATCATCGGCATCTGAATCTCCAGAATAAAGAGCTGCAATTCAGGGAAAACGACAAGTTCAGCCTCTCGATGATCAAAGCTTTGTCATAGAAGGTAATAAATCATCTGACAATAGTTAAACCGAAACTCTTCTTAACTGGCAACGCAAATTAATTAAGAGCTTCTGGAGTTTTAAACATAAAATATCTGGTAGTGATCCTGTCATCAAAGAAGTTAAAAAATTGATTTTGAAATGAAACAGAATCACAACCTCAGGGGCTGAAAAAAGATTACAGATGAAATAAAGAAAATCAATATTGATATTCATTACATTGCAGTAAACAGAATAATCAGAACTGTCCGGAAGCAAGGCCTTATTCAACCGAATGGTTCATGGATCAGATTCATAAAAGTACACTGAAATTCGTTATTCGCAATGGATTTTATGACAATTGATACTTTGTTTGGCAAGAGATTATATCTATTGAATATCATGGAACTGAAAACCCGGAGGATTATCCGGTATGATTTAACTGAAAATTCCTGTATAGAATTTTCGAAATAAAGAATAGATTTGTTTTCAGAGGGCCTTGAAGAGAAAAAGACATAATCTTTGACAACACCCTACAATTCACATCAATTGATTATAGCTGGAACAGCATCAAGGGAGTCAATATATGTACCTCAGCACCTATTATGAATGCCTATGTTGAAAGGTTGAATGGAACCATTAGACGATAAGGGGTGGATCATTTTGTTCCTTTTTTTTGGAAACAACTGCCCAGCTCTGGTGGAATTAGGAAGGATCAGAGCATTTATCGGGACAATGAATTTTTTTTGATGATGTTGAAGAGACAAAACTCAAGCAGGTGGAATCTGGATTTTAGAAGCAACATCTTTATAGAATCGTATATTAGAACAACATTTATAATGCGGAACTCTGTTTTGGAGGAAATTTATTGTCAGTACGGTATTTTATTCTCCTGACTGGGTCGCTTTCCCTATGTGTCAACATAGTTGAAGCATCAACTTTTTAAGGAGATATTCAATTATGAGATACAGTTTAGGATTCAGAGAATCACAGTTAAGGAAAGTTTTACCACCGGTCAACAGACCAATTTCAGAT